>NZ_CABTML010000085.1:0-11463 GCF_902485895.1 uncultured Anaerobiospirillum sp.
ATAGAAAACTACATGTCCGGATCATGTAGAACCATGGTCAAAATCATATAGCAAAAGCCTTATATAAGCCACTCCCTAAAATCGACCAAGTACACTCTCAGTGCCTTGCACACAATGGAACCCACGCTCTTTAGGTAAATGGAGTTAACGTCCTTTTGCTAAATGGATGGCATGCCCGGGGCTAAGTGAATGCAGAGCTAGGTGCCAAATGGATGGTGTGCCCGGGATGAAGTACATGCGCAGTTGGGGGCAAATGGATGACGTGTCTACTGTCAAATGGGCAGACGTGCCTTATTGATGAGGTCAATAGACAATGCAGGTATGAGTAGACGCAATGGCGGCGTGGTGAACGTAATGATTAGGATTACGATGAATTTGGGAGTATTTGTGAGGATAGGTTAAGAGGATTTGCAAACTAAGTAGCCTCCAACTAAACCTGCAGTAATTGGAGGTACAAAGAAAAGAGCATTTTGCGTTTAATGCTCAAATCTTATGCAGCTGCTGGTGCCTCAGCATCGAATACCTAGGCCGTGAGTAATCGATACGGTGTATGAACCGTAAATGAACAACTTCTTGTAGCGCCTTGATTCACAGTCATGCGATTGCATTGTGAATATGGCTTTAATTCCGACTTTCAAAGTCAGTCTGACACCTTAGGTTGGTTCAAGACCTACCATGCAGGTTAGGTGTAAGTATTATTACTGCTATAAGTTGTTCAGGACGTATGTCAGTCTGAGCCCTTGGTACAAGTCCAGTGTCTTTGCAGTTCTTATGAACGCATCGATGCTGGGTGATTTGCCCAAATCAATAGAGCTTCTAAGTGCATTAAGAGCTAGAGCTCTTATGCGTTAGATGCAAGCCCTATCAAGCCTCTTACATATAGAATGCATCGCTAAGCACAGATTAAGGAAATCTGAAGCTCTTGATTAGCTCCGACACCCACCATTAAAGCCTCTTACCTCTGAAAATGGTGCCGCATCGGCTGTACAGTTACGTCATTTAAAGTTGAAAGCAATACTAACTTACGTAAAGCCGTATCATAAAATCAACTTTGTGCAGCACGGACTGCTTATGACTTTAAACTCCAATGAGGTTGATAGCTAAAACAACACTTAAGTAGGCTAGGTGTTAACTGAGCTATTCAACAAAGAACTCTTGACCATCCACACCAAATTGCGAGTATGGTACTCGTAACGAAAAAACCTTAAGTTTAGCTTAAGGATAAGAGGAAGAGTTGCTTTGTCATAACGGTAGGCTCTTAAGGTCTACCCTCATTGCAAGTCTCTTGTCTTAGTAGCTTTAATAGCTTGGACAAGTGCAGTTCAGATGAGATTAGCGACATCTGACACTAAGATAGACATTGATTTGGGCTAAAAGTTTCCAGAGGCTGCCAAAATTTTTTAAAAAAGTGTTAATAATATTTTAAAACCTGATGAACATCGTGTTTAGTGGTTGAAAACTTGTATACAAGATAATGGTCTATAAGCAGGTGTAATGTCTTTTTAGCAATCGACTCGAGGCATACAGTTAAGTTAAGAAAACAGGTGATTAATCACATTATTAAGTTAAATCCTATAGCCATAAAGACAAAGCATTGCATACTTTGAAACAATATAGGTACTGATGCACGAGTAATGTTAGCTATTTGGGCAGCTGTTAGAGAGCTCGGAGTGCATTATTAACGCTTGCTTTAGATTATGGGCTGTTCCTCATAGCATGGCAAAATGAGCCATGATGTGCTGCTCAAAGCTCATATAGAGCAATTAACAGCTGTATGGAAGATAGACCTGATTAAGTTTAGTGAGGTTGTATGGGGCTAAGCATTCTTAATAGCGGGCATCTAACACGCAAAGCTTTTGACAAACTTGATTCAAGCGAGAAACTCGACTTGATGGTTAAGCTTAGCGAGCGCTATAACATGAGCTTTATTAAGCTTCAGACCTTCGAGCGCTACGGGCAGCACTGTCAGACGGGTGTGTTTGAGTCAGACAGTCGTCGTTTTGTGTTTGTGCCGGGTGATGAGGTTACCTTAGGTTGGGATCACTTTGCTCAGGGACTTAACGAGGATAGTCAGGCTGAGCTTGACGAAGTGTTGTGTGAGTATGAGTTTGACAAAAGACCTGAGGAATTTATTAGACAAAGCATGAGTCCAGTACGTAAGGCCATAATTGGACCAATGCTAGTTGCTCAAGAATTAGAAGAAACAAGTTACGAGTCTATCGACAGGGTCGATCCAAGATTTGCTAATGAGCCAAAGTTTACCAAGAAGTACCAAGAGTTCGTCGATAGCGACTCTAAGTGCCTCATCTGGTATAACACCATACGCTTTGAGCGCATTAACAAGCATATAGTCATAAGTCTTTATCAGCCAAGCTCTTATCAGCAAGTAGTTAAGTCCTTGCAAGAGCAAGGTTTTTCATTACCAACTGCTGATGAATGGGCCTATCTATGCGGTGGTGGTTGTCGCACCCTCTTTGCGTGGGGTGATGGCATGGACTATTCGATGCACCTTAAGCATTTTAGCGTGATTAATGCAAAGAACAATGAGCAGGAATCATCAGATGATGGTGGGCAGTCAGATAGTAAATATGACATGCAAAAACCAAATTTCTTTGGTCTGAGTATTGGCTATGACCCGTATATGCGCGAGTTAGTACTTGCAGATCAGTGCACTAGTTGTGGAGGTGACGGTGGCTGCAATATCTGCGGCGGTTTCGGGCCGTTTCTTGGCTTTTTATCATGCTCTCCTCATGGCAAAGCTGAGGTGCATGAAAGTGATGAGGTTGATGGCGATTACGATTTCATTAGACCAATCATCAGGGTTCAGATATAGCCTCGCAGTCATGTCGCTACGTACAGGCTTTGTCAGCATGGACACAAGCTTTACTTGATAGCTTTGCACCAGTCTCAATAAGAGCTTTAGCTTTTGCTATGCTTGAGCAATTATCAGCACTGTATGACGAATATCTACTTTGCAATCTTTGGGTGGTTAGTATGAAAAAGCAACTAGAACTATATAAGTCTTTTGTAGATGGTCTTGTGGAGCGTAAAGAGTCGATAACAGCTCGTCGCGTCTTATCTGAGGGGCTGCCAAACACAGCCGATAATGCTCAGGACAATCAGATCTTAAGTACCATGTCTCAAGAGCAGCGTGAGCTTGTAGCTAAGCTCCTTACACAAGAACGTATCAGTGGCATGCATGACACTCTTAGCTATATTAATGAGCTTATGGATTTAGAAGATCTAAAGCTAATACAGGATGGAGAGGCTTTGGATAATAACAATTTTGAGAGCCTGCACTACGACTTCATAAGCCGCTTAGAAGGGGATGAGTGGCCTGAATAGACTGTGAGCTCATATCTCATAGATAGTACCTGATGCTATAGCATATAGCTTTAGCATCAAGCTGTAGTATCAAGCAGCGCTTAAGGATGAGATTAGTGATGCATCGCGTGTACTATGGGGTGCAAAAATTATGGCAAGCGTTGATGGGTGACTGCAAAGATTGCAGAAGATGACAAATTAGTAAGCAATTTTGTTGCTTTTCACTGTCTTTAGATTATGGTGGCTGTCTATACAGCTGCTGCAAATTAGTGATGCAAAATGGTTTGTTTTGGGGAAAATGTGATCTTTGACTAAGATTTGTGATACGAATTTGTGATGTTAATCATTGCTTTGCAAGTCCAAAGATACGCCATTAGTGACTGCAAAAATTTCAAGAATTAGTAAAAATAATGCAAAAGTCTCTGACAGTGCATTGATAAATTCAATCATCTTTGTGCTATTCTTGTTTGAAACTAGTGCCAAAGAGAGTTTAGGCACTTTATTGTGTGCAAAATGTTAGAGCACATAAGCTCTATCAGCATATGCGTGGTCGCTTTGTAAGTAGTGTGGTCCTTCTTAAAATCTTACCAAGCACATTAAAACCACTGCGATACTGATACTTATCTCTGCTTGTATTGCTTATTTTTAAAGGCAAGGTCTGTATTAGCTACTGCAAAGTTGTAGTGTTGTTATACAGCTGCCAAAGCTTTCAGTTTAAGGGACGTCACATGGCCAGAATCACTTGTATTGCAAACGAAGTTGGAGTATCCCCAGCAACCGTATCTCGTGCCTTGGCTCGTCCTGAGATGGTGGCTAAAGCAACACGTGAGCGTATTCTTGCTAAAGCCAAAGAGATGGGTTTTGATGTTTCTAACAACCGTGGTTTGGGTGATGGCCAAAATCTTTTAGGCGTGATCGTTGCCGATCTGACTAACACCTTCTCAGCAGGTATTCTCAAAGCTATTACCTCACTTGCTGAAAATGACGGTATGCAAATTCTGCTCGGCGTGACCAATGAAAACTCCATGGTCGAGCGCAAGATTATTTCAGACTTCAATCGCTACTCTTTAAGCGGTTTAATTGCCATGCCTACTGGTTCATCTCAATGCCCTGTTATTGAGTGCCGTAATGTCGTGGCTGTTGACCGTCCTTTTATTAACCGCGAAACTAAGTGTGCCTTAATCAATAACCAAAAAGTGGTTAAGATTGCTTATGAGCATTTAAACCTTAAAGGCCACAAGCACATCGTTTATATCAGCGGTAAGAGCTCTTTATTCACCTTTAAAGAGCGTTTAGTCGCTGCATCTTCTTATGAGAATGTAGAGTGCATTGAGTTAGATGCTCTTGAGTACAACGATCTGTACACCAAGGCCTTTGAGCTTACCAACATCTTGCTCACTCGCCACTCTAACCGTCCAAGCGCCATTTTGACTGCCAACAATGCCATTACCTCTGGTGTTGCTTATGCTCTGAGCCTGCGTAATGTAGTTATGCCACGTGATATGGCCTTAGTGTCCATTGGTGATCCTGAGTGGTGCCGTTTCTTCCCATGCCCAATCACTACCGTGAAACTGCCTGAAGATGACTTAGGCAGTACTGCCTATGAAATGCTCAAGCAAAGCGATCACCATGTTCGCTTCATTGAGCCAATGCTTCTGCCTCGAGCTTCTAGCTAACGATGCAAGTTGTTAATTGCTCCAGTTAAGTCGGAAGCTCCAGTCAAATCCTTAGCATTAAGCCCAAAGATGCATATGCTCAAGCTGCAGCATCAAGTTTAGCTGCAGCATAATACTAAGCAGTGCATCTTGATACGATGCTGCATCCTAAGTCAAAGCTATATTGTGCAAGCTAAACTATAGTGCACGAAGCTAATGCTCATGCATCATATACTCATGCGTGTAGTACATGGATATGCCAATACCTGGCATTAGGTTACATGGATTGCTCATACCAGGGCTGTAAGTTACATGGAAGGCGCAACTGGGGCTATAAGTTACATGGTAGGCGCATGCCAAGGCTTTAAGCTACATAGAAGGTGCAGACCTGTGCATTAGTATCGGCCATGCTTATGGTAATGCCGAGGCATGAGGTTAAAGTCCTAATCATGGCTAGCTAGATCTTGCGACTAATAACTTGAGCAATTTGGCAAATTCTTACTTTCTATAGCAGTTAATTTTTGTGAAGTGTGATCAAGGCTTGCTTGTGCGCTAAACATAGGCCTGCAAGTAGACTATACGGTTTGCTACAATGCATAAGGTTAAGCTCAATTTGAGCTTGCACTAAAGATTACAAATTTGGATTTACCGAGGTTGGATAGATGTTCTCAATGCGCTCATTGAAAGTGACTGCTATGGCCGGTGCCATTGCAGCTTCATTAGGTTGCTTCCAAACTGTATCAGCAGCACCTGATACTAAGTCTCTGTTCACTCCTGAGCAAAAAGCTGAGCTTGAGACCATCATTCATCAGTATATTGTCGCTCATCCTGAAGTGCTCGTGGAGGCATCAAAGGCCTTAGAGACACAGGCAGCTGAAAATCAGCAAGCTGCACTTGAGCAAGTATCCTCCATGATCCGTGCTGACCCAATGGTGCCAGTTCGCGGTAAGCCAAATGCTAAGCACTATTTAATTGAGTTCTTCGACTACAATTGCGGCTATTGCAAGGTAGTACGTCCATACACCAAGAAGTTCTTAAATGATAACGACGCAGCCATCTTCTACGTAGAGCTGCCAATCTTATCCCCAATCTCAGTACGTGCCTCAGCCATTGGTTTAGCTCTGTATAAAGTAGATCATGACAAGTACTTTATCTACCAAGATGCCCTCATGGAGTCAAAGGAGAAGATTACCTCAGAAGATCAGCTCAAGGCTGCTGTAAAGAAAGCAAAGGGTGATTACGAGGCTCTTTCAAAGATGGTATCTGAGGATACTTCTATTCAAGAGGCCATGCGTAAGAACATGGAGTTAAGCCAGAAGATTGGTCTGCAAGGCACTCCTTTCTTTATCTTAAACGGTACTGCTATTCGTGGTGCCATCCGCGACTACTCTGTCTTTGCTGACATCATCAAGGAGACAGAAAAAGAGCAAGCAGCTGCTAAGAGCAATGAGAGCAAGGATGCCAAGAAGTAATCTTGCTATAGGCTAAAGTCTCTTTAGTGCCAGATGCATTTGTACGAACATGTATTTGGCGGCATAGGCGGTTGCAGAGTAGTCTGTAGCCGCTTTATTTTTGGACGCAGGATAAGATAGGGGGTAGATGTGAATTGGGTTGTGATTGTGGCCATTGCTGTGCCAATCTTGTTTGTTATTGGCATGATCAATAATGCCTTTAAAGATCAAAAGAAGCTTGAAGATGGAGCGCTGCGTAACTATTTATCTAAGCGCAAGGGCAAAAGAGCGAATGGCTATGACGATGATGACGATGATTGGGGTGTCAAAGCTCGTGCCTTAAAGCGTGCAGTAAAGGAAGATAACACTCCAAGTGATGTTACATCATCTGATGCGCTGGCACGCGAGGGAGCTGCCTCCTCTGCCATCTCAAAAGATCTTGCTGGTGATATCGACACCTTACATCCTTACGCGCCACGCTCTTCAGAGGCAAGCTATAAACCAATGGGAGATACTCAAGCAACCAATGCTGCCTCGTATTTCTCAGCCTACTATAAGCAAGACGAAGTTAAGGATGAAAAAGAGGCATCATCCGCTGCGCCTAAGTCCAACAAGTAAGCGCTGATTTGTCGACTCAGTCCAATAAGTAAGCGCTGTAGTGGTACCTAAGTCCAAAAAGTAAGCGCTGTAGTGGTGCCTAAGTCCAATAAGTAAGCACTGCAGTGGCAACTAAGTCTAATGCTTTAGATAGCACTGCACAAAGGCCTCAAAGTAGGACAACGAGAATGCTATCAGTGATTTGTTGGCAATCATGGCCTCTTGCCAAGCGCTAAGGTCAAGCTATCTAAGTGCTTGAGGTAGCAGGGCATCAATCAAACTAAAAGAGCTGAACTGGCACAGATACGCCCTAGTTTTGCTTAGATACTCATCATTTAGCCTGCTTAGGCGCATTCCTTATTACATGCAAGCACCAATACTGCTTGCATGCCCTTCTAAACATTGCATCAGTTAATTGCTCCAGCCCATCTCTGCACTTCATTCTTTTTCACGCTATGGCGTTGTATGCCAGATCATTAGCTAAACGGTTAGGCCTAAATCCATTGTTGCACATCGTGGCGCTGTGATCTTTTTGCTTTGATGTTGTAGGCAATGTTTTTTTCCTGCACAGTGACAGTATTAATTTTCCGCTATTTTTGTGAGCACTATCACGATTTTAAGTGAATTTTAAAAATTTTTCTTTCGTTTTAGCTTTTTTTTCTATATCTTGCTGGCCCTTATTACATTTGCCATTAATAGTTTATGATTAGTGAAAAGCAACAATTAAAGCTTAGAGAGCTCCATGCAGATGGACATTCAGTGAAGGACATTGCTGAAACTCTACAAATATCTCAGCCTACTGTCCGCGCATATTTGAAAGACAAAAACAGAGGAGTGGTAAAGAAAGAAAGAAAATCTAGAGCAAGACTACTTGAGCAAGCAGATCAGAATGCTCTTAAAGATAGCTACATCAAAGGAAGTTATAACTGTAAACTCGTTCATTATCTAGTGAATAAAGATCCTGTTAAATACGGCCTTCCTAGTGATTTTAAGGTTTCATTAAGAACCGTAAGAAGATACATGGATAAAGTTGCGCCTAAGCCAACTTATGCTCCAGAAAAAGTTAGGCATTTTGAGTGTGCTCCTGGTCAGCAGCTTCAAATTGACTTTACTTATGCGAGCTTTATTTTTCCTGGAGAGAATAGACCGCGTAAGCTATGCGTGTTTGAGGCTGTTTACCCATGGTCACATAAGTCTTTCTTCACTATATGCCCTGACCTTACTCAAGCATCATGGCTAAGGGGCATATATGAGTGCATTCTGAGATATGGAGTACCCCAAGAGATTCTTTGTGATAACGATAGATCTCTCGTTACTCGGCATGCAGGCAAGGAACTTCAATTCAATACTGAGTTCTTTTGGTTTTGCGAACAGTTCGATATAGACCCTCGTGCATGCGTACCAGGACGGCCTCAGACTAAAGGCGCAGTCGAAAGAGCTGGACGTTTTTTTAAGGATAACTGTCTTAGTTGGGTCAAAATTGAGCATCCCGAAGTTAGCACTATTGAGGAACTCAATGATGCAATACAAGAGTGGAACGAAACCTATGCTACTGATGAACGAGTGTTCGAGGCTGCAGTTGATGGAGAGCTAAAGAAACTGACAGTACGTGAGCTTTTTGAGATTGAGTCAAAAAAGCTTAAGCATGTTAATCCTGATCTACATCTAACTATTGCAACTAAAACTCTAAATGTAAGCAAATCTGGTGCTTTATACATCCACGGACTCAAGCTTCAGTTTGATAATGCATTTAGGAACTCAAGCGTTACAGTATCAGTTTGTTCTAATGGCAAATTCCTTGTAACAAACTTAAACAGCTTGGTTCTTCATGAGGGCACAATTCCTAAAAATAACCTCATGAAATACAAGTTGAATGACAAACCAGACGATGAGCATGGTCTTGAAGATATTCAAATACAACCGGAGGTATCTGAACATAACGAAAAAGAGCATTTAGTCAGCCAAAAGCCAATGGTAAAGCCTAGAACTAAGGCTAAGTTTGACCCATTGTCCAGGTACACAATCACTAAGAAGGAAAAGCAATAAATGGAATTAAAACCAAAGCTTAATGACGACACGAAACAGACGGAGAAAACCGATGCTCCGCTGCTAACTGTCAAACAAGAGGTAGATAGTGATAGGTTAAAAGCCTATTCTTCAGCGCATAAGGAGAGTGCAAAGGCGGCCTTACCTGTCATTAATAAGATGCAGCGAAGCCTTGATGGAAAGATGGACACAGAGCCACTTGATATCCTTCGCTCCCTTGAAATTCTAGACCTAACAAAGTACAGCAGGCTACTTAATAGCCTGCATTATGACATGGCAGATAAAGACTTATCCAGCAGGGAGATAATCACACAAGTCTTTAGCCAAATGGCCAAGCTTAAGATTGAGTTCACCGCAGTTCAGAACTTCAATAAAGCTAAATTTCCTATCGCGTTAGCAAACAAAGAATTCAACATTGACATCTGCCGTACAAACAAACCAAAAGCAGAAGAACTGTTGCAATGTCACTGGTTAAAAGACCAGCTTAATATGCACATCCACGGTCCGCACAACCTCGGAAAAACGCACTTTGCAACGCAGATAGGAAAAAAAGCTATTGAGCTAGAATACAGCACTTTATTTTTAAAAGCCAGAGACTTATTTTACAGGCTAAAACAGATGGCTGCCAAAGACCAAGATGTATTAAAGTCAGATCTTTTTAAGAGAGATCTCTTAATCTTGGATGACATAGGCAGAGAATTTCCGTCTAGTGTAACTGTTGCTAATCTCTTTTATACCTTGATTGACTACAGACTATCAAACGGAATGACAACCATCATCACTTCAGTCTATCAACCAAGCGATTGGGTACGCAAGTACGAGGCTCTGGACGACAATAAGGCAGGCATCATTGAGAAGGTCATGCTTCAAGCTCTTCTTGTCGAGTTCGACGGTGAGAGTTTTATGATTGAGACGTTTAATAAGAACAACCCTGAGTATTCACTAGGCGAATAGCCTCTAACAAGCTTACTCTCAATTAAATGAAAGCCAGGAGATCGACTAAGATCTCTTGGCTTTTTTTGTCTTATAATAAAAAGGCATTTATTTACATTGGTCATTTAAGATTTATTGTTCTATTAAACCTAGTATGTTAATGACCTATAATACAAGGGTCATTTATTTGATATAGGAAACAGTTGTAAAAGTTATACATATCATACAACTAACATTGGTCATTTAAATTTTTATAAAAATAGCCTTAAAACCATCACTTAACTCATTTTAAGAAAAGTCAATAGCTAAACAGGACTTTTTGAGCTATTTTGAAACAAATAAATGACACATAGGTTGTAAATTTAGTGACCCATCACACTTGCTAGCTTTTGGGTTTCGCTTTTTGCCCTCAATTGCGTAGAGTGCTTGTATGACGCCAAGATCGCCGCTAGCAAATACATCCTTGTCATTAAAGATAAACATATCCATCATCTGCAACGACCAAGGACCAATTCCCTTGATGCGGATAAGTGCTGCATGTCTGTGATCTTTGCTCATGCTACGCAAGCTATCCCCACTGAGCTCCTTGCTAATAAAGCGATCACACAGCTCGAGCATACTTGATAGCTTAGCCTGAGAAAATGGCAGTGCCCTACTTACCATTTGAGTTGGCTTAGAGGCAAGCATCTGAGTACTCAAGTCATTAGGCTGCTCATTAAGAGATTTATTCCCTTCGTGATCTTTCTTGTCTTGGTGATCTTTGTGCAGCTGTTGCTCAATTGCATGCTTAAGACTCTGCGGCGATGCAATGAGTTCGTCTGAAACTTTTGAGATGATTTTGACCAGGGCCTTATTGGAGAGCTGTTGGCCCATGATGGTATAGATAAGACCTTTCCACAGATCATCATGCTGCTCGATAACCTTGTTTCCTATGTGGCTATACAAAACGTGCATCATTGGATGAAGCTTTGACAGCATCACCATGTCCTGCTCAAGACTAAGAGCATGAGTTCTAAACGTGGCCATGACCTTCTCTCGTACTGATCTTGTTCATTTAGTCTAAGCATAGCAGTATGCCCTGCTTGCTATGAGTATTTGTAGCTTCTTTCCTTTCACTTGTCGGCATGGCCTGCAATACGGACTTGTAGCTACCAATATTTCTTACTGAACTTTTGTAGCAATATGGTGGGCTGCTCGTTCGTAAACTATCCTCGTGACTGCTCTTTAGTAAACAATATTTGTTTCTGCTCTTTAGTGGTGGCTATACGATTGACGAGTTTTTCGCATTGGCTGCCCTTTTTGGGGGTTCGTTGCTTACTATTTGATGCGTTTAATTTGAGAAACGTCACAGAAACATCATAAAAATATTGCGCAATCATTGGGCATGTAGCAGGCCACGTTCTTTTATTAATTATTTATGTATGGATAAAAACTCCAAATATATGGGATTGCTCAAA
>NZ_CABTML010000086.1:0-5840 GCF_902485895.1 uncultured Anaerobiospirillum sp.
AACGCTCAGCGTAAGCTTGCTAACTCTACCCTCGCTTTAAATACCTCTTATCAGAGACTCTCAAGTGGTCTTCGCATCAACAGCTCTAAGGATGACGCTGCAGGCCTGCAGATCGCAGATCGCTTAACCTCCCAGATAAATGGTTTAAATCAGGGTAACCGCAACGCAAACGACGGTATTGCTTTAGCTCAGACCATTGAAGGTGCGCTCGACGAGACCACCAACATGCTGCAGCGTATCCGTACCCTTGCTGTTCAGGCTGCTAACGGTACTAACACCGAGAAAGATCGTAAGGCTCTCCAAGAAGAAGTTGATTCTCTCTGCGCCGAAATTACTCGTATCGGTCAGAAGACTACCTTTGCAGGCGCTCATGTTCTCATGAGTGCTGGTGCTAAGAACGGTAATACCCCTCTTGACACCTTAAAGGATGCTACAGGCAAGTATTTCTTCCAGGTTGGTGCCAATGCCAACGACATGATCACTCTGGCCATTTCAGAGGGCTTCCACATGAGTGGTATTGCCACCATGGCTAATATTGAGCTTAACAATAAGGCTATTGGCCTCTCTAGAAATAACACTGGCGTTACACGCTGGCTGGTACATCAGGCAAGTCTGGCACAGGCAACCTTAGGCAACATCGATAAGATGATTGAAATCGTTGATTCTAAGCGTGCGGCCCTAGGCGCAATCCAAAATCGTATGGAAAGCACCATCCGCAATCAGAGCTCTATTTCTGAAAATGAGTCTGATGCACGCAGCCGTATTCGCGATACTGATTTTGCCTCTGAAACTGCAGCCTTAACTCAAAATCAGATCATTCAGCAGGCCTCTCAGACCATCCTTTCACAGGCCAATCAGCGCCCTACCGTGGCTCTGAGCCTCTTAGGCGGTCGCTAGATCTCATAATTTTCATTAACGTATCTTTCAAGGCCGCTCATTCTTCATTGCGGCCTTATTTCTTTATAGCTACTGACAATATAAACCCACCATAGACCTCTTTTGCTCTTGTTGTTCTCTCTTTGTCGCTAGCTACTCTATGATCTTTTCATCGGTTTTGTTGCTACAGTGCAGGTTGCTGCTTGCCTATTCTCTTAGCTAAAAGATCAGATCAAAGATACGCGCATTCTCTCTACTGCAAGACATCTCCATTTGATTTAGCAAACTATGAGCAAGACTACTTCAACTAGCCATAGCACCTCATCACATGCTCAGCCTAATGAGAATAAGTCAAATGGCGACGCTAACCTTAGTTGCAGCAAAAACCGCTCAAAGCTTGGCAAATTTATGCGCTATAGCGCTATGGCCTTGGCTGTGGGTGCGTTGTTTGTACTTGGTGGTGCGTTGTTTGTACTTGGTGGTGCGTTTGTCTGTGCTCCTGATATGAGCAAGTATGAGCAACGCTCAGAGACGCTCTATGATCGCGCCGGCAATATCATCTACACCTCTCTTAGCGACGGTGACTATCTTAGAATTAAGACTGATGCACAGGACGTAGACCCACTGTATATTAAAATGCTGCTATCTTCTGAAGATGAGCGCTTTTACATGCATCCTGGTGTAGACCCACTATCTGCTGCTCGTGCTCTTGTTAGTAATGTGAGCTCCTTAAAGAGAGTATCTGGAGCCTCAACCCTTGCTATGCAAGTGTGTCGCATGCTTGAGCCTAAAGAACGAACTATCTTTAGCAAGGTGCGTGAAGCCCTCGGTGCACTCTATATCACTGCTGCATATGGTAGAGATGAGATCTTAAATATGTATCTCACCTTAGCTCCATTTGGTGGCAATATCGAAGGTGTTACTGCAGCAAGCTATAGCTACTTCAATCATGGGCCACAGCATTTAACTCCAGCAGAGGCTGCGCTCTTAGTAGCTCTGCCACGCTCACCTGAGTCTATGCGTCCTGATAGACGTCCCAAGGTTGCCAAATACTATCGCAATGAGGTGCTCAAAAAGGCTGTTGCCGATGGTCTTATCAAGGCAGATATTCTTGCCACTGCCACTGAAGAGCAACTACCAGGATTACGCTATAAGCTCCCTCAGAGCGGCTATTATCTTGGCCAATCGCTCTTCAAAGGAACCTTGCGTACCCCTGACCTTCTTGAATCAGCATCAAGTCTAGATGACATTAGCGCCCATGGTGGCAGCGATGGAATGGACATAGCTCTACCTCGTGAGATGGTAAGTAGCATTGATCCTGAGATTCAGCAAACGCTCTTAGATGCTGTTGAAGTACACGCTAAGATGTACGTAAATGCTCAAGAGCAAGACAACATCGCCATAGTAGCTGTTGATAATAAGACTTTTGAGGTTAAAGGCTATGTGGGCGGCGTTGGCCCTGCCTACTCATTTGTGGATGCTGCACAATCTATTAGATCGCCAGGCTCTGCGCTTAAGCCTTTTGTCTATGGCATGGCATTTGAACAAGGTCTTCTGCATCCTAATACCGTATTACTCGACTCAGCAAAGCTCTATCGAACCTATCAGCCTAGAAACTTTGATCGCCTCTTCTTTGGTGAAGTTACAGCCTATCTAGCACTGCAAGCCTCATTAAATCTCCCTGCATTAGATCTAATGACAGCTATCGGCCCTGTTAACTTCATCAGAAGGTTTAATGCGCTTAAAAACACCCTACCTTTTGAGCGCGGCAGAGTATACCCACCGCTTAAGCATGGTGAGAGTAGCATTCTATTAAGCCCTCAAGAGCAATCCGCCTTCATGCAGGCACTTGCTGATACTAAAGACAGCAAGCAAAGTCTAAGCTCTAACAATAGTTCCAATCTAGCTGCAGTTAAAAGCCAAGATCTTAAAGACCTTCCAAGCGCTAAGCAGTCTGATGAAGAGCAGCTACTCGCTATACTTAAAGCTAGGCGTAATAGCTCCTATCCACAAGGTCGACTAGTACTTCCTAACTATGCGGCTCCAGATATCTCCATAGCGCTTGGAGGTACTGGTATTAGCTTATTTGACCTTACGCAGATGTATGCAGCTCTCGCTAATGACGGCATGATCAAACCACTGCGTATTACTCCAGTAAAGAACACTCAGTTAGGCAATAAAGATCATGGCAAGCTATTGAGAGACAAGGATCATGAGAGCGAGCATGGTCAGGACGGACCATCTGCAAGCATTAGTGGAGATAATACTGTTGTATCTTCAGCTAAGGCTGGCTTCGTGGTTGGCGAAGCAAAGATGATGGAGAACGATGCAGCGAGAGCTGTATACAAGATCTTAGAGGGTTCTCTTGAACCTTTGGGCTTTTACAACGAACACATTAAGGTGTCTTATAAGACTGGCACCTCTTTTAAAAGCCGTGATTCTTGGGCTGTAGGCTCACACAACAATATCACCGTAGGCGTTTGGGTTGGCCGCAATAATGGCCGTCCAACTAATGGCTATACTGGCTACTCAGTAGCAGCCCCTGTGCTCTTTAACGTCTTTAATACTATTGAGACTATGCCTCGATCTGACTTAGGAGAGCTCCATAGTGTCTTACTGCAGCCAACGCCACCAGTGGCGCTTAGCAGTATTGAGATTAAGGATATTGGACGTGTGCAAAAGCGTCGTGGTGATACGCTCAAGCAAGAGAAGAGCTTAGCTAATCAGCATGCACCAGATGGTCTTGCACGATCTTCTGCATCTGCTTCTACTACTGCTAATAGTTTTGGCTCTGCAAGCAAGGCAGCTAACAACACCAATGATCTACGTTTAGTCTTCCCAATTGATGGCTCGCGTATGAACGTAGGCTTCTCTAAGCGTATTATGATTCAGTTCAATGGCGGTGTTGGCCCATACTATGTCCTTATCAATGACGAAGTACATGATAAGCTTGACTACTTTGAGCCTCAAAAGGATGGCTTTTATAACATTACTGTCATTGACAGTAAAGGTAAGTCTGTATCATCTCAGGTCTTCATTCAAGGCATTGATAAGAATCAAAAGCTATCTGTTGATGCCAAAAGTGACTAGCTACCAGAAGGTTACCTCGGCATACTAATAGTTTCATCTTGGCTATAAGTACAAGTAGTGATCTTAAGGTTTGGTATTAACTAAGATAGTTGTCGCTAGCTAGCTAGCTTAGCCATGATCTTTGTAAGAGTTGTATGCGTCTTATAGCAGCTCATAGCCGCTATTCGCTTGCCAAACTAAATGCCCATATATATCAGGCTTTGGTTAAAAGATTACGTCTTAAGTCCTTTGGTCAAAAATAAGGGATACAATCTTACTTCACTCATCACTAACCTTTGCTTGATAAGAGGTCTGAAACTTATGGGTCATCGCTATATCACCACAGGATCGTTTGAGACTTTTGAAAAGCTTATCTCTAAAAGTTTGGTGTATATAGATAAGAGTGGCCCTGCTGCAATGCTAGGTAGCGAGCGCAGATGCTTTTTGCTAACTAGGCCACGTCGTATGGGAAAAACTACTTTAGTCTCGACACTAAAGTATCTCTTTACTCATGGCACAGTTGGCACTGATAGCTTAGAGTGTTTTGACAAGTGGAAAGATCCTTATCGCTATTTTGTCTTTCACTTTTCTTTCCATACTTATGACTACTTTAGTGTTGAGGGCTTTAAGCGGTCTTTTATAAACAAGCTTAAAGATTATGCCGACTTCTTTGACCTAAGTATTCCTCAGGATTTAGACCTTGTAGCTATAGTTGAGTGGCTACTTAAGTCTGCAGTGGCGCAAATGTCTAATGACGAGTTTAAGGCTAAACACCCTGAGCTTATCAATGGCGACAGACCATTTTGCCAAAGTGAGCTTGTCTTACTCATTGACGAGTACGATGCACCGCTAAATGATAATATTGAGAACCATGAGGTATTTGCTGGTTTAATCGATGAGTACCGAAGGCTCTTTAGTGCGCTCAAAGACTTAAGCATGCGCTTTGTATTTGTTACAGGCGTAAGCTCATATGCTCATAGTGCAATTTTCTCGGGGGCAAATCCGTTTTCTAATGTCACCTTGGATGAAAGATACGCCACATGCTGCGGCTATACCAGCAGTGAGATCGAGCATTATTTTGCTCCTGAGATCGAGCATGCGCAAAAGACTTTGGGCATTACTCATGATGAGCTAATGGAAAAGCTTGAGTACTTTTACTGTGGTTATCAATTCTGTACGAGCAACTCATCAAAGCCAAGGCTGTTCAATCCTGTTAGCATTTCGTCTTTCATAAATTACCCAGCGGCTGGATTTGAGGGCTATTGGAGCGCTACTAGCTCTAATGTGACCTTCATGTATAGGCTAATGGAGCTTGCTTCTGTTAGTGTTAATAGCATGCTCTTTAAGAGCCTCTTTGCAGATGGTAGCGAACAAGCTCTAAATGCCTACTCAGATCATGTCGGCATCATGGACTTTTTCACCCTTGCTGTTAACACTAAGGACTTAAGCTTAAACAATCCATACCTACTTGCCGTGCCCAAACACGCTTTATTAAGCCGCAGCAAGCAATATCATGAGCTAGATTCGTTAGAGGCTATTGTCATCTTGTTTCAATCAGGCTACCTGAGCATCAAGGGATATATTGGTGACACCCTGTTATTGGGCATTGCCAATCATGAAGTAGCAAAAGCTTTAGCTGACCTTATATATGACTATTCATTCTCTAATAATGAGTTGAGTAAGCTTGCTCAACGATACCTCGAGATCAATAGTTCATATGATGATCTGTTTGCAGTACTGCGTAATGGGGCTGATGGCTTAGCTCAATTAATTAACCAGATTTTCAGCGATGAACCTTGGGAACTCTTCTCTGAAAATACCCATGAAACTGTAGTCGTTGCATCTATCTACAGATTTCTACAATTTTCTGGATGTTCAACTTTTAGAGAGATGAC
>NZ_CABTML010000087.1:0-13689 GCF_902485895.1 uncultured Anaerobiospirillum sp.
CACCAACAGCACCAACACGACCAAACATTGCATCAGCCATGGTGGTTACAGAAGCAACAGCAGCCTGCTGTGCACCAGCGTAAGTTGCAGCATGAGCAGCAGCATCTGCTAATACACCAGACTTGTCGTCGGAGTTAGCAACGTTACCTAAGAACTTGTAGCCAATGGTATTGCCCTGGATGGTGCCAGACATTACATCCTTTAACAAATCGGAAACAGGCTTAGAAGCAGAGGTGTAGTAAGTAGCAAGCTTATCAGTATCAAACTTCCAAGTGTTGTCCACTACCTTACCAGTATTTAAATCCACCTTTGCACTGATTAAGCCGTTTAAGGAAACAAGGTCTACAGTGCCAGAACCAGTCATGCTAGTGCCTGAGAAGATGGTGATGTCCTTATCAGCACCAGTGAAGTAGCCAGCAAGTACTACCTTACCGCTGCCACTTACACTTCCACCTGTTGCTGCGAATGAAACAGCTGAGCCAGTCTTCTTGCCATCCTGATCAATTTTATAAACACCATCAGTAATGACTAAGCCACTGTTTGCACCAAACTCAAACTTGTTCTGGAATGTTGAGGTTGGAGCAGGATCAATTGCATCCTTAAGAGCTTGACCAGTCTTAGAAGGATCAATCATTACACCCTGATTTCCAGCAATAACAAGTGGCTTGTTCAGAACCAGAGCTGCTTGGATCTTATCCTTATTGAGCTTCTTGCCATCAGCAGTCATGTAGCCGTAGGTGGTAAAGAGATCCTTTACGTCCTGAGCACTGTCAAAGCCAAAGCCTAATACAGAGTTCTTACCTACACCAAGCTTACCATCAAGCTGAATAGCATCGCCTGAACCGCCGTTACCACCCATAGACTTAATGTGGGCAATAGAAGCATCAGCATTCCACTCAGGATCAACGATGAGGTTGCCTCCATTAAGTGCTAAGGTACCAACCTCGAGATGGCCTGCAGAAGTATCAGTACCGTCCTTGCCTACAAACAGAGAACCGCTTGCAGTCATAGTTAAAGTGTCTACATCAACAACTGCATCGCCAGCAATCTCGTAATTAACATCGCTGTTGCCTGCATCAAACTTAAGTGACTTAGCAGTTACGTCGCCTAAAATGCTTGAGCCTTTAGTGCCAGAAGAAGTAACAATGATGTCCTGCTTCTCAGCTACGAGAGATGCGTTGTCGCCTACGTTTAGAACCTGGGTCTGTAACTGAGCATTTTCCTTAGTGAGAATTAAGGTTGATTTGCCCTGTAAATCTACAGACTTAACAGCTTTGGTTGCACCGATAGACTCAGCTACAACAGCGGAAGTCTCTTTCTTGGAGTGACCAATGATTACAGAGCCTTCATTAGCGGCACCGCCATCAATTGCTCCAATAGAACCTGCACCAGCTAAGGTTAATGATGCAGTACCTGATAATGCAACATCAGCAGCCTCGCCGCCCTTGCTTACAAAGCCTGAATTGCCTGCATTGTAAAGAATGACGTTCTTGCCATTAGAGATAGTGGCCTTGTCTGCGCTAGCACCAATACTGATATTGCCAGCTACTACGCCCTTATCAACTGTGCCATTCTCTGCCTTAACGCCATTACCGTCGTAAACATCAGCGTTCTCAATAACCTCAGTAAGTGCTACGCTACCAGATAAACCTGACAG
The DNA here is from genome assembly GCF_902485895.1 of uncultured Anaerobiospirillum sp. Classification (NCBI taxonomy): domain Bacteria; kingdom Pseudomonadati; phylum Pseudomonadota; class Gammaproteobacteria; order Aeromonadales; family Succinivibrionaceae; genus Anaerobiospirillum; species uncultured Anaerobiospirillum sp. Next base: position 1,658 of record NZ_CABTML010000087.1, read on the forward strand.
AACGAAGTTATTGCCGAAAGAAATTACACCATCAAGACCATTGTCTGCTAAAGCTTTCTTAACATTCTCAACCTGAGTCTTGGACATAGTGAACTTGTCACCGTTGCCCTTGAAGGCATCAGAGAGCTTAAACTCGAGTACAGAGGTTGCGTCAGAAGAAATAGCTTCCTTGGTAATGTTAGAACCACTAGAGTCCTTCACTAACTCAATCGCATCACCAGTACCTTTCTTAAAGACATCAGTCTGATCTAACACTAAGGTAGAGCCACCTGATAGCTGGACAGTAGCAGTATTGCCTGCGCCAGAAGCTAACTTTAAGTTGCCAACGCCAGATGCATCTAACTTAGAGGCCTTATCAATTACGAGCTTACCAGTAGCATCAGTCTCAAGATTCTTGCCTGCCTCAAAGGTGTAGTTACCACCATTAATGGTTACAGTTGCACCAGAGCCAGTCTTACCGATTACAAGGCCGCCACTGATAGTGCCAGTGCCTGCGGTTGAAAGAGTTAAATTCTCGAGGAGGTTGAAGTCTGAGCCGCTGTTGATGAAAGTTACATTTTCAGCTTCTAATGACTTAACGCCTAACTTATCAGTCAGCTTAGCATCAGCCTTACCAAGGGTAAGGTTGGTTGCCTTAACTGAAACATTGGTACCAGCATCAGCGATGGTCTTAGAAATGGTGATATCAGCACCACCAATCTTGCCACCATCTTCAACAGTGATCTTGCCAGCCCCTGCTGAACCTGAGAACGCAAAATCAGTTGCGATGTCAGCAGTATCCTTAATCTCTAAGAAACCACCTGAACCAATAGTTAAAGCACCTGAAGCTGCTTCTTTTTCAGCACTGTTCGGGGTAGTGAACTGAGCATTTTCATCAACATACTTGAGAGCATCGGTGCCGTTTGCAGCCTTAGCAGTTAAGAAGGACTTTAAAGTCTGCTTGTTGATGCTTAAGGTTGCATCATTACCTGCAGTACCGCCAAGCTTAAGCTGCGCGTTAGCGTCTTGAGTGCCATTACGGCCTGCCAAAACAGTATCTGCACCTACATCAATAGTACCGTTGGCTAATGTAGTAAGACCGCCAATATCAAAAGTTGACTGACCTTCGAAAGACATCTTACCAGCTGCGGTCATGTCGATAGTAAGTGCTGCGCCAGACTTTACTGAGAACCAGCCATCTTTAACTGTTGTATTCTTAACAGCATATTTAGCAGTACCATCTGTGACTGCTGCGCCAAAACTTACGATACCGCCACTAACATTTACTTTTGCGGCATTAACAGTGGTTGCACCGCTGTTACCTGCCACTCTAAGCTTGCCATCTTTATTGATAGTAATAGTGGTTGCATCGTTGCCTAAAACAACAGATCCACTTCCGTCATGCTCTGCAGATACTAAACCAAGATTAAGGGCAGCACGGCCATGAATTTGACCGTCTTTACCTGCCTCAGATAAGACACCATCGCCAATCACAATATTTGCTGCATCTAAAGTTGCAGTAGAATTAGCTCCAGATGTAGAGATATTTAAAAGACCGTTAACATTTATGTTATTAAACTTAGCTGAAACAGTACCTTCGTCTAAGGCGGCAATGGTCAAGCCATAAGTTTTTGCTGTCTCGGTCTGAACAGCCTTAACATCAAGATCACCTGCTCCAGTTAAATTTAAGGAGGTATCAGCGCCTGATGCAGACAGAATATTTTTGCCAGCATCTGTCTTATTATCAGAGATAACAAGTTTCTGTCCGGCAGCTAAACTAATCTCTGTAGTATCAGCAGTTGATTCAATTTTCAGGTTCTTAAACTTGCCTGCTGCACCCTTATCAGTATCTGCACCAGTAATATCGATAATGCCATTACCAGCAGTTAAAGCAGCATCCCACTCTGCTTTATCCTCGAGATTAACATCGTTTGCTGTAGCTGCACTAGCAGAACCTGCAGCTAAAGCGGCGGCGGCCATTGCGGCTACCATGGCGATGTTGGCGTTCTTGAAAATAGCACGGTATTGGGCCATTAAGAACTTAATGGCGTTGTTGGTTTGCTTCATTTTCTGAAAAAGAAATATAAACCGATTGTTTGTTGCGATTCTTAAGGCAGGTCCAGCTAAGCATGCTTGGCGTTTAGTGAATATCTTTGCTGATTGGGTGCTGGATTAATCGCTTGAGGGATTGAGCTTTGCTCTTTAAAACTTAGTCTGGTGGCATGTGAGCTTTTGCACGTATACATCCACCATGTGTAAGTTTATGTAAGCAAGGCATCTAAAGTGACCTCTAATATACCACGCTTTAGCAAGCTAAGTGAGCTTGTGCTATTGAAAGTAATTGTCGATTGAGCATGGATTAGGCAGACAATATCCGTGATTTGCTGACTACAGGAGTTAAAAGCTGTATATGACTAAGGGCTTCGTTTTAAGCGCTGTGTATGATGCTTATAGTGAGCTAACTAATCTTTTGCATAGGCATCTTATGCTAAGATACGGGCCTTAACTCTATCTTGCTGCAATGCTTTAACTAAGCATGTATAGCTATACTTTTGCTAGTCTACGCTTATCTAAGCTTGTCTTTCTTAGCCTGCCTATGCGTTCAAAAGGCTGCTGGCAAGCTAGCATGCTCTCATTTGCATACTTGTGGTGTAGTAGCTCTTAATTTAGGTGCTGCTTGTTTCAGTATCATGAGTTAGTAGGCATTGCTTATTTACACCAAGCCTATATTGAACCTGCTTAGCGTAGTGGGCTGGTCTGAGCTCGACTATGCTGTGTTCTGCTATGTTGCTCGGCTTGGCCATGATGAGATTAGCTTCGATCTGTATAGTTTGGATCGGCTAGTCACTACTTGCTGTCGTAACTGCTTGTTTTGCTTAGCAGGCTGGCTACTGAGTCGCTTGATTGGCGTGATTGGCGTGATTGGCTTACTTGGTATGAGCGCTTTGGGCTGATGACTTTTGCGCTTGTGCGGCTTTCTTGGTTGTGACGTGGCCTGGGCATGGTTATGTTTGGTAGGCTAGCGTAGCAAGATGGTGCAGTCGATTTTATTAACTTGAGTGGAGGCTTTATGGGTTGGTTATCTTCATTGTTCGGCATGGGACAAAAGGACAAAGTCTCTGAGCAAGATGCTCAGCTTGAACAAGCCCCCATGGTTGCACTCAAGAGCATGACCTTAGCTGAGCGTCTTGCTGCTATGGCAAAAGAAGACCCGCTCTTTGCTGATATGGCCGATGATGAGACTGATGCTGAAGCTCAGGCGATTGCTAAAAAAGACATTAACAAGCGTAATGTTGAAGAAAACTGCATCTTAGCAGGCTACTTGTTAATGCACTCCAAGGGCGTTGACCAAGAGAAGATCTCAGAGTGTATTGACCTTTTACTGCGCCATGCTAATCAGATGTATCAGGTACCGATGTGGAACTTCTACTTAGGTGTGGCCTATCTGTACTCTGGTCAAGTTCATGTAGCTTTACGCTATTTAAATGTGGCAGTAGATGACGTTGAGTTTAATGTCAGCTGCCAAAAGTACCTCACTGTCTGCATCAATGAGCTGCAGATGCCAGAGCTCAACCCAAACTTCTCTCAAGGCTGCTCTAAGTGCTATGAGGCCTTAACAGCTGAGCTTGATAACCTCAGCGCTAAGATTAAGCAAGAATTTGCCTCTGAAAGCGGTGTGGGTCATGAGACCTATCGTAAGGTCAGTGAGATTCTCTCTTTGGCCTTTGGTCGTACTGCATTCAATCTAGATGTAGAGGGCGCTACAAATACTGCCCGCATTGTGCTCTTACCAGTTGGTAATATTGCACGTGCTCTACAGATGCAGTTCTTTATTGATAACTACCCCGCTCTATTCAATGGCAAGTTAATCGTTAGCCTTGCTCGTAGCCGTAATGAGAGCTTCTCTATCGCTTTTAAGAAGACTCAAATTACCTCTAAGAACGTTAAGTGCTACCTAGCTCCTTCTGTTCAAGGCTTAAAAGTCTACATGTACATCAAAGAGCTTAGAGAGTATCTCAACGAAGACTTCTATGGTGCCTATAAGATGCACTTAGATCTCTTCTACTCAGCTATTGGTGAGCTTGCTGCAGCTTGTAACCACATTACCTTTGAAGCATTACTTAAAAACGAGATTCCAAAGGACAGTGATGGTCAGAGCTTTACCTTAGACAGACTCTACAACAAGCTCCTCGAAAAAGGCCTGGTGCGTGATGGCAGCAATGATGAGCTCTTAGAGCGCAGCTTTGCCACTTATGAAAACGACTTTAAGCTAGAGCCAATTCCTGACTTAAATGAGGATCATGACCACGAGCACATCCATGCGCATGATCATAAGCATACGGCTGGAGATGCTGCTGTTCTTGCTACTAAAAAGCATGAGCATGCTAATCAGCACAAGGATGAGAGTAAGAGTGAGCATGGCACAGAGTGTAATGCCGCTATTACCAGTGCATCTGTAGACGCTGCCAATGCCTCTAGTACCAATGGCTCTTGTGAAGCAACAGTATCTGCTAACAGCTGCACTGCTGCTGATACTTCTGCTACCACTACCACATCCACAGCCTCTGCTAGCGACAGCTCCAAGAGCACTACAGCTAGTGCAGCAACCTCCTCATCTAATAGTGCTACAGCTTGCTCAACTAGCCCATCCACTGCTGTTGATAATCGACCAACCTATCGTCGTGACATTGTAAAAGGCTATACTCGCTGCTATCAGCTCATTAAAGAGTATGGTGAAGTTGAGCATCGCTTATGCGATGAGCTCTTAGAAAGAGGCACTGTAGCTGGCTTCTTTGCGCTTAAGAAAGATCTCTTTGAAGGTGAGAACGCCAAGATTAGCTTTGAGGCATTTACCGCTCAATTCCGCAAGTCCCTATCCTCTGGCCTCAATGGTCTTAGCATCCCTCTCAATGCTAAAGCTGCAGATACTAACGCAAGCAATGACAGCTCTCAGTCTTTAAATGACGATCACGGTGTTGTTGGCATCTTTGTCGGTGCTGCAGAGGGTCTAACTTGCTACTACTTAGACTTTATGAGCTGGGATACTAATACTCTCTTAGAGAGAACTTATGAGATCTTAAAGCCACTTAACTGCTATGAGCTTACCTACGGCACCTTTAGAGGTGATGTGGCCGCTCTTAACCTAGTTAAACGCCCAGCGTAAATCCTCACATACTGCACTAGCGCCATGATGCCATCTTTTGTGGTGCTAGTGCATTCACCATATGACAGAATTAGCCACAAGCACATGCTCATCCTCATGCTTATGCTTATACAAGAACATGTGTAGTGCATCATTGTTTGACATTAATCGATAGGCTAAATCCTCGACGAATATAGAGATGTAATGGTTATGCCTGCTATCTTTTGTTATGGCTAACTACATGTACCAACACCGCCACGCCGCAACTAAGAGTCACATTGTGACATAAAGCATGTCATTGACCTTTTACGAGGATGGCATGAGTGGCAATAAGATCAGTAATAGACTTGAGCTGCCCTTGCTTGCGTATTTAGCATCATCAAGGCTCACACAACGATGAACAACAAAATCAGCCAACCTGAGATTCCTTCAGCTTTTAACTCACTTGAGGATGCCGTCATAGCTGCTATGTTTTGTCAAAGCTTAGGTTTTGACTCGGAACTCGCCACTAAGATCTGCAAAGACTACGGCTGCAGCATTGAAATGTTGAAAGACATTGCTAAATGGCATCTGCAGCAGAAGCAAGCACGTGATCTCGAGCATCAAAATGAGCTCAAAGCTTTGCAAGACAAGCACTCAGAATTAAGCAATCTTGCTGAAAAGCAAGCAATCGAACTTGAACAAGTCAAAGCAGATCTAGCTGAGTTCGGAATGGGAATACAGTGCATTAAAGCTGAGCAGAAACAGGCTATTAAGGCTCTTGAAAAAGAACACAAAAAGCGTGTTAATGCACTTAAAAAAGAGCACCAGAAAGATCAATATAAGCTCGAGCTAGCCAAAAAAGTTGAAGCTGTGCTACGTAGCGGTAACACACAGAAGCATCACAGCAGCTAAAGCCATCCATATAGGCATACCATCGTTACGTTTATCTCAAACGCAGATAATACGTTTAGAACTTGTTACTTGTGCCTGTGCTTCTGCTTCTTCTTGTGCTTATGCTTGTACTTGTACTTGTACTTGTGCTTGTGCTTATGCATCTGATTCTGCTTTCTAGTTGTGCCCTTGTGCGTTGCTGTTGAGCAGTGGCCTTTTATCAGATATTAGAGGCCTTGTATCGGCAATTTGAGTTGTTCAATTTCATATGAGGTGATGGTGGCTTTGCAGCTTTGTTAAGATGCTTTGAACTGCCTTAATCTATGGTGCGCTGGTAGCGTATTGTGGGGCTTATTCTAATTTGACCCCTTAATACCTAACTCATGCATATACTTGCGTACAGTCAGGTGGCTAAGGCTAATACCATAGTGTTTCTTTAGTAACGCAGGCATCGTCCTGCATCCAGCCTTACCTTTGCCATGTATCTCAAAGCACTCCAGGACACATTTTCTAATCTCATCATAGCGATCTAGGCATTGAGGGTTATTGGCGTAGTAGTAAAACTCATCTTTTGAGATGCCGACCATTTTCTTGATGAGAGCTGGTGTCCACTGTGGATGCTGCTCAATAAGGTATACAGCAGTCTTATAGCGCCATTTAATGAGCATATGCGGCTTAAGGTCAAGCCTATCTTCATCTTTAATCAAACTTGCAGCTGCTTTGCGAATCTCTCTTTCAAGCTCTTCGCGCTCATAAATTTTGCGCTTTACATGCTCTGGAAGCTCTTCAAAGCCTTCGCTGCGTGAGTCGATGCGTGGGAGTTTGGCTCTACTGTTTGGTTTATAAGCCGAGGCAGCAACTCGTTTAGGTACGGGGCCAAGATAATACTCAATCTTCTGCTCCATAGTAACTGCATTAGAATCAGTCTCATTCATACTGTTAATTACTCTCATACACTCATACGCAATATCTTGTCACATAAGGGGTTCACTGATGCCAACGATGCCAACAAAGTCGTGACACTCAGCGATTTGATGCATGCTATGGCTATTGCTGTGCTCAGCGCTTTGATCCGTGCTATGGCTATTGCTGTGCTCAGAGCTTCAATCCGTGCAATGACTATCTCTCTTCGCATTGCAATACCTATTGCAACGCTCATTGCTGTGCGCAATGCTGTGCTCACTCCTCTGCGCAATGCTATGCTAATTGCCTTGAACTTTTCTATACCCTGCCTATGTTCCATGCTGAATCAGTACAAGTCTCTACAAGGCGCTATGAGCGATCCTTGTTCTTCTTTTTGTTCTTCTTACGTGGTGCAACAGCTCGTCCGAAAATCCTTGGTGGAAGGCTATTGGGCTCGTCAGCTTGAGATGCCTCATCTTTGCTGTCAGTGGCTTTGTACTTTAGCAGAGGGTTGTCGTGGTATGAAAACTTATCATTGCAGTCAGAGTCTTTGTACTTTAGCAAAGGGTTGTCATGGTATGAAAACTCATCATTGGCTACAAGAGGCTTATCCCACTGAGCCTTCTGAGCATTTACCTTATGAGCCTTTTGCGACTTCTTAGCATTTACCTTCTTAGCCTTCGTGGCTCCATTAGCATTTGCACTCTTAGCATTTGTGGCTGCCTGAGCATTTGCATTCTGAGCCTTCTGGGTATCCTGAGCATTTGCCCTCTGAGCCTCTTTGAACTCATGAGCCTCCAGAGATTTGACTAGTGGAGAGTTAAGCAGCTCTTCTTTGGTTATGCCTTTAAAAGGAGACTTGGGGCTATTAGCACTCAGACCTAGCACCTCGTCAGGCAAAGCTGCAATGATCTCATCACAATCTCTTGGCACATCAGGGTACATTGGGACTGCATCTGCAGCTACCTTGCCTATGTTTTCTTTGCCTATGTATCTCTTTACCCTCGCAAGCAAGGTATTACGCTTAATCTTGAAATAGACCTCAGCACGATCAAAGCCACAGTTAGAGGCTAAGACAAAGTTGTAGATGCCCAGCAACTGCTCTTTAGTGTATGAAGGGCGGCCAATTCCATAAAGAAATAAGCGAGTAATTTCGACACCATGGACCTTAATGAAGAGCAAGAACCAGTCAACTATAGCGCTACTTACACGAATAGCTTTGCTGATGACATCTGAGCTTTTGCCCTCGTTAAACAGCTCAACCATTTGCTCAAATTTAGATCGATCCATAGCCCCGTCCTGACTTACATCCAAAGAAAATGTCTTGATGCCTGATGTAACTTACAACCGCTTGCAAATGAGTATAAGTCCCTTGTATGTATCCTACTTTTGCCTAAGGAACAAGATGGCAAAGGTCATCTGCAAGGCACGTGATATGAAATAGCTCCGAGCACTCTTCCCATGCTCGCTATAATGCACGTAAGTGAGTCACATGATGCTCATGCGCATCTGCTTACACCACGCATCTCAAACAACGTATGTGTTGAGGGCTACACCAGCAAGTACAGCTAACAGCTGACAATTAGCCGCGCCATCATCTGAACATTTGCCAAACCATCAGCAAGATCATTTGCAAGCCACAGCCATAGCTATAGCCTTTATCGTAGCCATAGCCATCAATCACAGCTAGCACGCATAGCCAACATCATAGCCAACGTCATTGCTATGCTACTTATGACGTCTCTTACCACGTCTTTCTCTATTAGGCTTAGTATTTTTCGCCTTAGCCTTCTCCTTTTTATTGAGTTTAAGAAGATCATTGTTTAACTTGTCCATAACCTGCTTACGAGACCTGCCTAATTTTTCAAATAAGGCAAAGTGCTCATCAGTAGGCTGCATCGATAAGTGCCATTCACCACCAGGCTCATCCTGTACGATCTGAATCTCATTCAATTTACTGATGACATCTTTAGCCGGCATGCCTGCTTTGCCCTCAATATGATTTTTCATCTCCATGGCAAGTAATTCTAAAAAATTAAATGCCTCAGGATTCTCTCTTCTGATCTTCGTCAGAAGACCGCCTATGCTTTCGGGATCTAAAAATTCCTCGTCATCATCATCGTAATCGTAATCGTCATCGTCAAAAAGGCTTGAGACATACATGTCGTCATCGTCATCGTCGTCAAAAAAGCTTGAGACAAACATGTCATCATCGTCATCATCGTCATCGTCTAAATATTCAGGCACATAGATGTCATCATCGTCATCCTCATCCTCGTACATGTCTGAGTTAAAGAACTGGTTATCGTAGCCATTTGAGGAACGTGAGGCATCAGGTGTGAGAGGAGCAGTCTTAATGACGAGACCGCCTTTAGCTTTTGCCTTGATATTTTCTGTTACCTGTTTACTAATGGTTTCAGGCAAATCTGAGTGAATAATGACTTTAACATTACTACTTTCTTGGGCACTAGCAGAATCATCGTCTGTAGCTGATTTAAAGTCTGCAGCTATCTTTTCCTCTTGAGCTGTAGCAGAGGCAGTAGCGCTCTTTTTCTTCTGTGCCCTGGTAGATGCTGCAGCCTTTTCATCATGTGCTTGAGTAGAGGCAGTAGCTGCCTTACCCTTTTTTGCTTTGGCAGTGGATGGAGATGACTTTTGCTCTTTCTTTGTGGCAAAGGCTGACGCTATCTTAGCCTCTTGCACGGTGGCCTGGGCATGTGCTAGAAGAGGTAGTTGCTCATCGCAATCAGGATATGAGATATATTCTGCGCCGGCATACAGTATTTTTGTGCCTGAGGCTAATGAGTCATCATGGTCACTATCCTGAGCAACACAAGTCATCAGCTCATGATACTTTGCATTAGGCACCATCATATTGTCATGGTCTTCACAAAGCTCACCAATGGTAATGAGCTTTTTGACAGAGCTGACGTCCTTACCTACCACTTGAAACATCTCGACTTTGACATCAGTGAGATTCTTCTTGCTATTACGGTGTTTTCTTATCTTGAAAGCTTGTTCAGGCACAATAACCATTGATTCAGTCATATTCAATAACCTTGATGCTTGCTAAAAATGCATTTGACTACAGCTGCCATTGCTCATCAACAGCCATCTAAGTGAATAAGATACCCTACATAGACAAAAATCACCATCAAAAAAACAAGATCGCATCCAGCATGCTCCTCAAACAAGCTCTTAACGCGCTTATCCAGACTAAATACCCACAGATATCTGCAGCCACGATCAGCACTGTAATCCTCATAGAGACAGCACCGAACACAGAACATTGGGCCAAGTACAAAGTGCACAGAGCAAAGAGCAAAGAGCTCCCATCACCTAGGCATAGACTCTCAAGCAGAGCAGCAAGCACAGCCGCAAAACCATGGCTACACCAATCTTACTTCATGAAATTCAGGCCTCAACATTACTTACTCAGCGCCGTACTTCTCATTTAGCCAAACCTCATTAACAGCGAATACCTCAATATGCATGTCAGTACATTACTTTACATTACCGTGTAGTGCAGCGCCGCACAGTGCATTTCAGTGCAGCACAGTAAACTGCAGCACGCTGGCAGCTAGCTGTGTTATCTCTACTGTGCTAAGCATAGTAATGCCGCCAATAGCAAATACGATAAGCCAACCACCTTGAACAAGTGCTCTAATCAACACGGCAATTTATGAAGCGCCATCGCCTAAGTACTGTTACCAACTAAGATCACCAAATAAGCTGGTGCCTGGGGAATGGCCAGAGAGACAACTAGCATGGGGCCTTGCATATACTTGCATACTTGCTAGTGAGCTTGAATGTCTGACTGACTGATGGGCTGATGATTAATTGAATGAATGAATGAGTGAGTGGATGGATGGATGGATGGATGGATGGATGGATGGATGGATTACCTTGCTAATCTAGGCATAGCCATCTTATCGCGATCTTTAACCTGCACTTGCTTACTTGAGGCAAGTGGTAATTTTTAATTTCGTTTGAGGCTGTTGCTCAAACGAATTCTAAAAGTGACATAGCAAAGTATCCCCATAAAAACGGAAAAAGCGACCCCAAATGATGTCCTATCCCTGACATCACTCGTGATCGCTTTATGAGGGGCTATGGCTAGCTAATATGTGCTGCCATAGCCCTGATAATTATGTTCTAGCACTAAGCTACATGTAGCTTGGAGCTAGTTAAGAGCCATGAGCTCTTAGAACATGTAACGAGCCTGAGCATTAACACCGAAGGAATCAGTGTTCTCAGAGCCAGTGTAGTTGATACCAAAGGAGGTACCAAATGCACCGTACTGAGCGCCTAAACCTACGGTTAAGCCGTAAGTAACCTCATCCAGAACCTCGGTGTTAAGACCGATGTTCTTGTTGATGCCGGTGAAGCGAGTATTTGACTTAGCCTCGGTGTCGCCAGTGTTGAAGGCAACAGTTAAGTCAGCGCTTGGAGCTAATGCCCAACCGCCGGTTACAAAGGCCTTAGATAAGGTTACGCCTACTGGAATTGAGAATACGTTCTGTACATCAAACTCAGTATTAGCGACTACACCCTTCTCACCAACTAAATCATAAGAGTCGGTGTTCAGGCGGATGAAACGTGCACCTAAGTGTGGAGTTACATCAACAGCTGGGGTAGCAACAGTGTACTGGCCAGTTAAGCCCATAGTAACAGCAGTGGTGTCAGCCTCACCCTTAAGACCTAAGCCCTCAACCTCATGAGAGATTACGGTCATAGAAGCATCACCAATTAAAGCTAAGTTACCGAAGCCCATAGCTGAGTAGACACCAAAGCCGTAGTAATCAAACTCGTCCTTTAAGCCGTTACCATTGCCCTTGCCGTCTGCATCACCAGAGCCGATGTTAAATACTGCACCAAAGCGCATGTTGCCCTTTACAGTGTCTGTACCAAATGCAACGCCAGCTAAGTCAACGTCAGCACCGTAAGAAGCACCCTCAGCATTGAAGCCGTCAGCGTCTACGGACTTGTACATTGGGGTTAACCATACACCGCCCTTAGTCTGTGAACCAGTTGCGGAGATAGAGGCAGCCTCAACACCAACAGCACCAACACGACCAAACATTGCATCAGCCATGGTGGTTACAGAAGCAACAGCAGCCTGCTGTGCACCAGC
>NZ_CABTML010000088.1:0-25676 GCF_902485895.1 uncultured Anaerobiospirillum sp.
CAGAACGTTACCATTACATACTTAAAATACATACTATTCGAGCATCCTGTTTTCATATTGAATGCGATTAATAGGCTGTTTCTTAATTACTTAGGCAACTCCCCAATGTCAGCTGTAGTGCTTCGTTGATGAAGATAGCAATGTCTTGACTATCTGATGTGTATGCCTCGGCATCAAAGTAAGATAGATTCTGATCTTCCATAGTTAAAGAGGGCCTCTTTGAAGTTCACTTAGCGTTTTCTAAGCGTTTTCTAGATTGTTTTGTAGGACGTTTAGTATAACCCTCATAGATACAAATCAACAAAAAAAGGGCGTGCATTTGCATGTACCCCCTCATTTTTTTCTCAAAGCTTATCTTTTTGTAATTAAGCTTACACAAGTGTCATTACGCTATATGACAAGTTTGATTAACATTACTGATGGTAATGCTTTAAGAAGTGCTCTAAACGATTGCAAGCATCATCAATTACATCAATTTCAGGTAAGAAGACTACTCTAAAGTGATCTGGGTTAATCCAGTTAAAGCCAGTGCCTTGTACCACTAAGAGCTTTTCTTGACGTAAAAGGTCAAGGCAGAACTTTTGATCGTCCTTGATGTTAAAGCGTTTGGTGTCAATCTTAGGGAACATGTATAAAGCACCATGAGGCTTTTTAACGCTAATACCAGGGATGGCACTTAAGCGCTCGTACATGGCCTCACGTTGACGGTGGAGTCGACCACCAGGCACGATTAACTCATTGATACTTTGATAGCCGCCTAAGGATGTTTGTATGGCATGTTGTAAAGGCACGTTAGCGCATAGACGCATCGCCATCATCATACGAATGCCTTCAATATAGCCACGCATCTTAGCCTTTGGTCCAGTGATAATCATCCAGCCTTGGCGGAAACCACAGGCGCGGTAGGTCTTAGATAGGCCATTGTAGGTAACGATAGGCACATCGTCACATAAGGTGCAAACACTACGGTGAGCATAGTCATCGTAGAGAATCTTGTCGTAAATCTCGTCTGAGAAAATCATCAGCTCGTGCTCACGGCATAGCTGAATTAAATCTAAGAGGAATTCAGTGCTATAAACAGCGCCAGTTGGATTATTTGGATTGATGATGACGATACCGCGAGTACGTGGGGTAATCTTGCGACGAATATCGTCTAAATCAGGGAACCAGTTAGCCTCTTCGTCACATAAGTAGTGCACGGCTTGACCACCTGCTAAAGTAACTGCAGCTGTCCATAATGGATAGTCAGGAGCAGGTACTAAAATCTCATCGCCATTGTTTAAAAGAGCGTTCATCGACATGGTGATGAGCTCAGAGACACCATTGCCAATGTAAACATCGTCTACATCAGCGTACTTCAGACCCTTTTGCTGATAGTACTGTGCGATCGCTTTACGCGCAGAGAAGATACCGTTAGATTCGCAGTAACCCTGAGAGTTAGGAATGTTTCTAACTACATCACGAACAACTTCTTCAGGAGCCTCAAAGCCAAAGGTCGCAAGATTACCAATATTCAGTTTAAGAATACGGGTGCCTTCTTCTTCCATGCGACAGGCTTCTTGATGGATACGTCCTCGGATGTCATAACAGACATGATCGAGCTTATGAGATTTTTCAATCGGCTTCATAGCGCGTAAGAACAGTCTTAGACTTTCTTAGAGAACAAGTTAACCGGATACATTAAAAGCTAGCTTATGCTTCGAGTAATTAGTACTTACTAATCGTCTTATGATCGAGTATGAACCTGAGGTCTAAAGATGTTTAAGACAGCTCAGTCTCCAAATACAGGATGTTAAAACACAAAACTGTCCAAGTCTCTTTGTATCGGTGCGCAATTCCTTGTATTACGCTGCCCATAACGTCGCCGGCCATCACTTTCAGACCAGCTGAGCGCCTCATAGCATTACTTTGCCATGGCAAATTAACTTGTAAGTTTCAGTCCTTGTAACGATTGTAGCACCGAATAAACACAGTGGCGCTTTGAACTGAAAGTAAGAATAATCCCTCCAAAATGGAACGGCCCCAATCTTATTAAGATCAGGGCCGTTGCATTATCTTTAGTCTATGATAAGGCTCAATAGCTTATGAAGCTATAGAGCTTTATTTAGCGGAAGTCTTTGCCAATCACACGCTCGTGGTAAATGTTCTCCATAACGTAACGCTCATAGCCATAGTGAGGAGATGGGGCACGACGATTACGTACATTGTCACGGGTGCGCTCAGAGTAGGTAATTGAGTTAGTGAACATCACAAATGGCACACGGTTACCTGAGGCTGTGATGATAAAGCCTGCTAAGTTGGATACATTTTGTAAAGTACCAGTCTTAGCAATGACATGCTCCTTTAAAGGCTCAGCAAAGGTAGAGGCACGCCATTGTAAGGTGCCTGATTTGCCTGAAACAGGAAGCAGCTCAATAATGCCTAAGGTTTCGTTGTTTTGATTGATATAGTCTAAGATCTCCAGCATCTTGTCTGGTGACATTAAGTTATGTGGGGATAAACCTGAGCCATCGACGATATAGGAATTGCCAAGGTCAATATGAGCCTTTTGGTTAAGGATTGAACGCATGGCGCGATTAGCACGGTTGTAAGTTGCTGGCAGGTCAAAGTACTCAGCAGCTACATTCTTAGCAATAGCATCGGCATAAAGGTTGTTAGACTTTTGTAACATGTACTGCACCAGCTCTTTAAGCTTTGGAGAGCTACGGTGGGCAATGGTTACAGTGTCAGACTCAGGAGTGCGAGAGATCTCAATGCCCCCACTGACCTTGATGCCAAGACGATTCATGATCTTCTCAGTCCAATCAATGCCCCAACGCTCGGCATCGTAGATGGCTAAAGATAAAGGCCATGGACGATTGTTCTTTAAAGAGGCTGGAACACAACCAGTTAAGTGGTACTTGTTATCGATAAAGAGGTTGGCCTCAAGCACGCAGTCACCACCGTAGTCATTTGGGGCTACTGCAGTAACGCTGGACTTAATCTCAATTGGAATACCAGCTGGGATTAAAGGAGAGGCGTGGGTGCCAGGACCTTCTGAGGTCAGCTGAGCAAAGGTGCAGTTGCGATTTAAGATGATTGGAGCTGATGGGGCGGTAAAGCAAGATGGTAAGTCATCCCATGACCAACCATTAGCACGGCTTTGGCCACTAAAACGGCTCACATCTAAAATTACGCGGCCATTGATAGCGCGTACACCGTGATTTTTTAAAACTGATAGCAGGCTTTGGTAGTGGTCAACACGTAAGGTTGGGTCACCTGAGAACTTAACAATGACATCAGAGTTTAAAGTACCAGAGCCATCAATATGGAGCTTATTGTTGGCAGCTACCACATTGTTGCGCACAGCTAAATTGGTCTTAATTTCATAATCAGGACCAAGATAGATCATGGCAGCAAGTGCAGTTACTACCTTTTGAGTAGAAGCTGGGTGGAAGAATAAGTGATTGTTCTTTCCATAGACCTTGTTGCTGTTAGGTAGCTTGTAAGCGATGCCTACTTGAGAACCTGGCAAAGGCTCGCTATCTGCAGTGATAGCTGAGGCTGTTAGAGGAGTACATAAGGCGATGCCTGAGAGCAGGCAGGATAAAAGTACTTTGCGCAACATACACGGTCTCTTAATAAAAGCGCTAAATCTCACTAGTCTTACCACAAGACAAGATAGGGCCTAAAAGCTTAGCTTCCATACACGTTCAGTGCATTTAAGCCTATCTTGCTTTACGTTATCTCAAGCTACTCACTAAATTTTAAAGTAAGTGTCCACACACGAGATGACGGTACTACCCTAAGTGCAAGCCATCTTAGGCAGTACTATGATACAAATCATTTATTATAAGGCTTAAGCGCCTTATTGCCACTGACGAAAGCGCATAAGTAGCATGGCAAGAGTGCTCATTTTTCGCGCTTTTATGCCTGTGAGCATAAAAGGCATACTTGATTGGCTTAAATAGGCTATTTTTAAATAAGAGTGGTTAATTTCAAACTTCAGCAATTTTTATGAGCTAGAGCCCTTTTGAGTCCTAAATAGTGCGCTGATCCATAGGCGTATATGTTATAGCCTCTGACATGTATTGAATGAGCGGGCGCTTGGATATAGCTTGCAAATTAAGGACAGACAAAGCAGTTTGCATTAGTCGCCTCCTTTTGTCGTTGGCTCATGTGCTCAAAAATAGGCGCTTTGATCATAAGCTAGCATGACATATAATATTGTGATTTGGTTCAGCTGCTACCTTGCCAAAGTCTCTTTGCAGAGCTCAAGGCAGGCACTCAACTGAATCTACAGTCGCTGCATTCTCAGGCATGTGACTAAGTATTCTAAATCAAGGTAAGAACCTTGATTGAGTCTAAAGGTTAATGCCTACACAGCAAGGAATTTAGGTCGATCCTGCTTAGGAGACTGTGAAGCTGTTGGGCAGCGATAAGTTTGTCATTGAGGTTATTTATGGTAATTGAGCCTAAAGTTCGTGGTTTTATCTGTGTTACAACTCATCCAACTGGCTGTGAGGCTAACGTTAAGAGCCAAATCGACTATGTAAAGTCACAGCCTGCAGTTGCTGATGGTCCTAAGAAGGTTCTGGTAATTGGTGCTTCTACTGGTTACGGCTTAGCATCACGTATCTCAGCTGCATTTGGTTCAGGTGCCGCCACTTTAGGTGTGTTCTTTGAGAAGCCAGGTACTGAAAAGCGTCCTGGTAGTGCTGGCTGGTACAACACAGCTGCTTTCACCAAGTTTGCAACCGAAGCTGGCTTATATGCTCGCAACGTTAATGCTGACGCTTTCTCTGATGAGTGCCGTGAGCAGGTTATCAAGATGATCAAGGAAGACTTAGGTCAGGTAGACTTGGTTGTTTACTCTCTTGCATCTCCTGTTCGTAAGGTTCCATCAACTGGTGAAGTAGTTCGTTCATGCTTAAAGCCAATCGGTAAGCCATATGTATCTACTGCTATTGATACCAACAAGGACACCATCATCGAGGCTACTGTAGAGCCAGCTACCGATGAGGAAGTACAGAACACCGTTACCGTTATGGGTGGTCAGGACTGGGAGCTGTGGATGAATGCACTTAAGGGTGCAGGCGTTCTTGCCGAAGGCTGCAAGACTGTTGCCTACAGCTACATCGGTACTGAGATCACTTGGCCAATCTATTGGCACGGTGCTTTAGGTAAGGCTAAGGAAGATTTAGATCGTGCTGCTTTAGCAATCCGTGAGAGCTTGCAGGACGTTAAGGGCGACGCACGTGTTGCAGTACTTAAGTCTGTAGTAACACAAGCTTCTTCTGCTATTCCTGTAATGCCTTTATACATCGCTTTATGCTTCCGTGTAATGCGTGAGCAGGGCATCCACGAGAGCGTAATCGAGCACATCTACCGTATGTTTGCTACCTCTTTATACGGTGTTAAGGCTCCTGAGATCGACGCTGCTGGTCGTGTACGTATGGATAGCTGGGAGCTTCGTGATAGCGTTCAGCTCAAGTGCAAGGACTTATGGGCTAAGGTTACTACCGAGAACCTCAAAGAGATCACCGATTACGAAGAGTACAAGCACGAGTTCCTGCAGCTCTTTGGCTTCGAGGTTGACGGCGTAGATTATAGCGCTGATGTAAACCCAGTTGCTGATTTTGACTGCGTACAGCTCGTCTAAAAGCAATTTATTGACTCATTAAGAGTTAATTACAAGACAAAGGGTCTGCGTTTTTACACAGGCCCTTTGTCGTTTTTGGGGCATGTAGGTGGGATCAGCCCTTAGTCGTTTCTTTAACTTGACGCAAAAATAAAGATATTGTTTATAAACAATTTTCCTTGAGTCAATGCTGATAAATTCTTATATCTGTTATTATAAAAATACGACATAGATATAAAACTGTGTTCAGTTAGACAGCAAGGAATGCTTTTTAGTTTTCTTCTGCCTTGAAGAAAGCATCTGATATTGGGTTAGCTATACAGCACTACAATAGTCAAATAAGGAGTTTCTATGGAACTTTTGGACGAGATCCAGTCGCTTGGCAAGCGTGTTAGAGAATATGGTCCAAACATCAAAAGCGAAGAGGCAACTAAGAACACTCTTATCATGCCTTTCATCAAGATGTTAGGCTATGACCCTTTCAATCTAAACGAGGTTGTTCCTGAGTACAGTGCACCTGTTGGTGAGTACAAAGATGCTCGTGTTGACTATGCAATCATGTCAGAAGGTAAGCCTATTATCATTATCGAATGTAAGACATTCGGTGATGAGCTGAACAGCAAAAAGTGCAGTCAGTTACTTACCTACTTTAATGGCTGTGATGCACGTGTAGCAGTGCTTACTGACGGCAATCGTTATCTTTTCTTCTCTGATCTTGAAGAGCCAAATAAGATGGACAGCAAGCCATACATGGAGCTTGTTGTTGAGAAGCCTGATACCTCACTCATTCCAGAGCTCAAAAAGCTAACTAAAGGAAAGTTCAATCTTGAGGATGCGATCTCTTCAGCTAGTCAACTCAAATACACTCGAGAGTTCAAACGTATTATGGCTGAGCAGCTTGAGTCGCCCCATGAGGATTTCTTAAGATTCTTCCTTAAACAGTGCTACGAGGGTGTTATTACATCTAACGTTAAGGAAAGATTCACACCTGTTCTCAAAGAGGCACTGGCCTTATTCATTAAAGATCGTGTGAATGAAAGACTTACTAGTGCATTTGATGATGTGAATCGTGAAGAGCAGCCACCAGTTGAGCCACAAGTTACAAAACAAGAAGAAGTTGCAGAGGATGATTCTGAAGACGGAATTGTCACAACTGAGGATGAAAAGGCTGCCTACTATATCATCAAATCAATTCTGCATAATTTAGCCAAGCCTGAAGATGTCATTCTCAATGACTTCAAGACATGCTGTAACATTTGTTACGCTCGTAAGTCACAAATCTTTGTTCGTCTTTACTTTAATAAGGAACCATATAAAGTGGCTGTGCTTAATACTGGTCCTGATGGTAAGAAAAACCAAGATGCTGTACAGATCGATTCTGTGGATGATATCTTTAAGTTTGCTGACCGTATCAAGGCAGCAGTTCAGGAATATCAGAACTAATTAGCTGAAGTGAAGAAAGATTTTATTTAATCTTTTTATGGGGTCTGCGTTTTTACACAGGCCCTTTGTCGTTTTTGGGGCATAGCATTATCTTGCGAGTAAAAAGGCAATGTAATTACCGTATAATATCGTTTTAGCCATATACCTTATTTAGGCAAACGAGGAAAGAAATGTCAGCTCAGATCATTGATGGTAAGGCAGTTGCAAAGAACTTACGTGCACAGCTTAAAGAAGAAGTAAACGCTCAGGTTGCTCAAGGACTAAGAGCTCCTGGTCTGGCTGTGATTTTAGTAGGTGCCGATCCAGCTTCTGAGGTTTATGTTCGTAACAAGCGTAGAGCTTGTGAAGAGGTGGGTATTAAGTCTTTTTCTTATGACTTACCTGCTACTACAACTCAAGAAGAGCTCGAGAAGCTCATTGATGAGTGCAATGCTAACAATGAAATCGACGGTATCTTAGTACAGTTCCCTCTGCCAGAGGGTCTTGATGAGCGTCGTATCATTGAGAAGATCGCATCAGATAAGGATGTCGACGGCTTCCACCCATACAATGTAGGTCGTTTAGCTCAGCGTATTCCTGTATTACGTGCCTGCACTCCAAAGGGTGTTATGACTCTCTTAAAGAGCATCAATGCTGACTTACTTGGTATCAATGCGGTAATCGTAGGTGCTTCCAACTTAGTTGGTCGTCCTATGGCTTTAGAGCTGTTATTAGAAGGCGCTACTGTTACAGTAACTCATCGCTTCACTAAGAATCTTGAGTCCTTTGTACGTACAGCAGATCTCTTAATCGTAGCCTGTGGCAAGCCAAACTTAGTTCCAGGTGAGTGGGTTAAGGATGGCGCTATCGTTATTGATGTGGGTATCAATCGTCTTGAGGATGGCTCACTGTGTGGTGACGTTGGTTATGAAGAGGCAGCTAAGCATGCTTCATTCATCACCCCTGTTCCTGGTGGTGTAGGTCCAATGACTGTTGCCACCTTAATGGAAAACACTGTACAGGCATACAAAAACCACATCGCTAAGTAATTAGCTATTGATTCTTGAGCTAAAGAATCAAGCTTTGGTTTGCAAAAATACACTCTGTGTTTCCAACTAATAAGTTGTTGTTTGCAAATTTTCACCTGCTAGTGATTTTGTATTAAGTTCATATAAACTATCGGGTGTATAGCATCTAAACATCAAAGATGTTCATGGCTATTGTTAAGTCTGTATAGGCTTAACATTTGCCGTATGTAATGGCTAATGGTGTGTATATCATTAGCCTTAGCCAAGGTTGCTTTTACCTTGGCAAACACCATGGTTGTACCTGGTGAGTTAAATAGGCCTATGAGGCCTGAGTTTGTTTACTTTGCCTTAAAGAGTTTCATCTCCTAAGATTTGGACAGCGTCCAAACAAGCAAAGTTAAGTCTGCCATGATGCAGATAAGCCAAATATATGTAATTATCCTGCTTTGGCAATCTAGCTTCCGCTACAGGTTATTTGATGATCTTATTGTTTATGAGTGTATGGGCAATTGTTATTGCCCTGAATGAGGTGCTTTTCGCAGCACAGCCGTTCACGCTTACTAGCGTGGCTGCTGCTATGCCGTCTACACTGATATTCTCTGTAATTCTCTCAGCTGCGGTTTACCTCGCTAAACGCAAGATCATTGATGCTGTAGAAAAGGGACGCCCAATTGATAAGAAGTTCGTAGCTGAACTTACGCCTCAAGTTGGCCATGAGCTCAATAGCATGCGCCGTAAGATTGAGGCTATGGATAAGAAGCAGGGTAAGGGACGCATGCGTCCAAACGGTCGTAAAAGTCGTAACTTCCCATCCGAAAGCGAGCTTGCAGAGTCGAATAAACAGATGCTCAAGTCTAATCGTGAGACTTATGAGCGCCTGTACAAAAATGCTGAAGCAGACGTACGCAAGCAGCAATTAAAAGATGAAAAAGCTCGCGCCAAGGCCAATGCTAAGGCACAGAAGCTTGCGTCTAAAGAGGCTAAAGCTGCTCAAAAACAGGCTGAAAAAGAGGCTCGAGCCAAGGCTGCATTGCACGATGGTGCTGATGCGGTTCGTAAGAAGGGCTGGTTTGGTTCAGTTAAAAGTGAGTCAGTAGGTGATCCTAATGACTTCTTAAAAGAAGCCCATGCGCAAATGCTTGAGCAGCAACAGAGTCGAACCGAAGAAGCACTGCGTCGTCATAAAGAACAGACACAATCTGCCAGCGCACAATCTCATCCAGATATTAAAGATCTCAAAGAGAAGATTGCTCGCGATAAAGAGATGCAAAAAGAGCGTCGTGAGGCTCAGATTGCCGCTTTAGGTGAGGTTTCAAAAGAAGAACAAGCTATTGCAGCCTCACAGGCAAAAGAACAGGCAGAAAAGGCTGCTAAAGAAGCAGCACTCAAGCGTGAACAGCAAGAAGTTGCTATGAGAAAGCAGGCTGAAGAAATTGCCAAAGCCAGATCAGCAGCTGAACAGAAGAGTATTGCGTTAAAGAAGGCACGTGAAGAGGCTATTGCACGTGCTAAGGCTCGTTCAGAGAGTATTGCCAAGGCTGCGATGCAGCGTCAAGCTGAAGAGCAAGCTAAACAGGCAGCTCAAGCGAAACAAGCTGCACAAGCTCGTGCCCAAGCTCAAAAAGCAGCTCAAGAGGCTCAAGCATCACGCAATATCTCCTCTCAAGTTCAACAGGGGCATGCTTCTGAAGATTTAGCTAATATCTATCAGTCAGAGGCCTCAGTAAGACAGCCAAAGCAAAAGGTAGTTACCCCAGTACAGTTTGGGGGAGGATCTGCCAATACTCAAGGTAATGGCATGGCAATGCAAGCATCTTCTAGCAATGAAGGTCTTGCATATCTGATGAATGAAGCCAAGAACGCCAGTGCTGACTCTGTTTCAATGGGCAATGCTGCAAGGTCTAGACAGGATAATGTGCAGCAAGGCAATAAGCATCGTGTCGATACTTCTGCTTTAAGAGGTCCAATTAGTCCAAAGGCAGGTGCAGGTCTCGATACCTCAGCTTTAAAGAAAGCAACCTTACCGTCCTCTCGCCGAGCAGCAGAAAGTGGCTTTTCTGGTAAGTTCTTGAATAGCTCAGGTACTAGAAGCAATGCTCCAATGCAGGGCCGTTCAATGCAGATGAGTTCATCAAGGCCAACTGCAGCACAGGCCGGTGCTGCTATGAGAGCAACGCTGCAGAACGATACTTCTTTACAAAGAGGTAAGGTAAATACTCAGGAGTTTACTAACTATCAGGCTAATGCTCGTGATAGAGCTTTAGCACGTGCTCAGGCTCCAAAGTCACAAGCACCTATGCCAAGTTCTCCAAATAGAGCTACAAGCGCACCACGTGCTGAGAGTCCTGCAGTCAATAAGGCTAGTGCTCAATTAGCTGCAGGGGCAAAGAGAAGTGGCCCTATTGGTATTGGCACTGCCATGGCTCCATCAATGGATAGTGGTCTTGGCTCAGGCGTACAGAACATTGGTTCAGAGGCAGCCGTTGCTCGCAGAGTGGTAAGCACCTCTAATACTGTGCAAACAGGCCCTGCACAGGATAAGATGCCAAAGGTTGCTCCTTCAGATCCACTTGGTGGCATTCAGACTGCTCCAAAGATGCGTTCAAGCAGCAATGTATCAGCGCAGCAACGCGACAATCTCTTTAAGCAAGAGGTTAAGTTTGTTGATGGTGGTATTGATGCTAGTGGCTCAAACTTAACTGGAACTGACCGTATCCACGCTCAGGCTAATGCAGCTACATATCAGCAAATGCAAAAGAGCGCCCCTCATGCTGAGGCAAGTGCCGAGCATGCCTCCAAGCGCAAGCGTGTACGTCCATCCGATAAGCTTCGTGCCGACGAGTCCGTCTAATACAAAAAAAGCCTAGTACCTCCACGTGTTGTACTAGGCTCTTAACGGCATGTGCTGTACTAGGCTCTTCACGCCACATCCTCTCACTTCTTTTCAGTCTACAAGCCAACGATACTAGGCTAACCCATATAGATTGATTCCTATGCCCTTTTATCTGCGGCAGCGCTCTATCTGTTGTGTAGCTACTTGCAGTCAGTCGTGCTGATTTGAATTGATTTGCACAGTACAAAGCCATTCAGGCCTAAGGATGAGTCGATAACAAATACTCTTAAGTGCTCTGTATGCATTCTTATGTGTAGCTCATCAAGACTGCAGCAACATGGAAAGCCATAGCATAGAGTTTTGTCTAATAGTCCTTGGTAGTTAGCAAAGAAATCTTCTACGCTTATTTCATCAATGCCAAAAAGTATGTTGTCCTGAGATACATGCTCAAAGTTATGGGCTAATAGTCCATCAAAAGTAAGTAGTATTTGGTTCCCATTAGCGTTTTGAGTTTTCAGCTTTAGAGTGTGTTCTTGGAAGTCTACGGCATAACTTAAGATGAAATTATCATGCACCTTAGATAATGCTGCTATTAGGTCACTCATTACAATTCCTCGTCAATAAGGTTTCTCTAAGCTTCTGCTATGGGCTATCTACTAAATCAAGAACTTATTTTGCTTATGCAAGCTCTATATCAACAAACTGAATTAGCTTACCTGACTCATTCACGTAGAATAGAGCTACGTAGTCGATACCATCACGTTTGAGCTGCTCCCACGATATAAGATCGCCGTTGACTAGTTCGACCTTATCGTCCTCATCTACATCGAAATATTCCTTTTCGTCCTCATAGTCAATACTATAGCCCAACTCAATCACTAGCTTAGAAGCAGGTATATCGAGGCGGGTAAGTTTTCGTTTGGACATTTGTGTTGCATCAAAAGACTCACACACCATGCTGTTATAGCCATGTTTGCCTTCGTCGAAAACAACAAATTCCTCATCAGAACTGCTGTCTTTAGCTACGATTAGCAACGGAGCAGTATCAGTAGCTCCAATATATGGCTGACTTTCACCTTTTACTTGAAACATATCGCCATAGTAGTAGACCTCAAGTAGGTCATTACCACTTGATGAACACAAGGTGACAGTAGGCAAACGTTTGTGTTCATAGCGCTTAATATGACCTTCAAGCCATGTTGGGTATATTTCTTCAGCCATAGGTATTCTCACTAAATTGTTTGCAAGTAGAGTTTTTAATTTTTAAGTTACTGGCTAAAACAAAAAAAGCGCCGGAACGGCGCTTTTCTTGGATGATTGAAATCTTAAGCTAAGACTACTTCTTTGCGTTAGCAGCGTCAGCTTCGAGCTTCTCTTCGAGATAGTGGATGGATACGCCACCCTTCATCTCGTTCTCATCATTGAGTAACTCTTTGTGTAGTGGGATGTTGGTACGAATACCGTCGATAACCATCTCATCAAGAGCCTCACGGGCACGAGCCATTGCAAGCTCACGGGTGTCATCGTGAACGATGAGCTTACCTACGAGTGAATCGTAGTGAGGTGGTACGGTATAGTTCTCATAAATGTGAGAATCCCAACGTACGCCTGGACCACCTGGGATGTGCAGACGCTTAATGAGGCCTGGGCATGGCATGAAGGTTCTTGGGTCTTCAGCATTGATACGGCACTCAAAAGCGTGGCCACGCAGCTTGATATCCTTTTGGCTGAAAGATAAGTTCTCGCCAGCACAAACAGAAATCATCTCTCGAACTAAGTCGATACCGGTGATCATTTCAGTGATAGGGTGTTCTACCTGAATACGGGTGTTAACTTCAATAAAGAAGAACTGGCCGTTTTCATATAAGAACTCGAAAGTACCAGCACCGCGATAGCCAATATCGATACATGCCTTAACGCATGACATACCGATGGTCTCACGTTCCTTTTGAGTAATGAAAGGAGCTGGAGCCTCTTCTAAAACCTTCTGATTGCGGCGCTGCATGGAGCAGTCACGCTCGCCTAAGTAGCAAGCATTACCACGACCGTCAGAGATTACCTGGAACTCGATGTGACGTGGGTTCTCAAGGAACTTCTCCATGTAAACGGCAGGGTTGTTGAAGAACATGTCGGCCTCACGACGAGTCAGGCTGATGGATTCTTCAAGTTCTTCTTCCTTGCGTACTACACGCATACCGCGACCGCCACCGCCACCTGCGGCTTTAATGATGATTGGGTAACCAATCTTAGCGGCGATCTTCTTGTTCTCTTCCATGTCATCGCCTAAAGCTCCTTCTGAGCCTGGAACGCATGGAACACCAGCCTTTTGCATTGCTCTCTTTGCTGATACCTTGTCACCTAACAGGCGAATGGTGTCAGCGCTAGGGCCGATGAAAATAAAGCCTGACTTTTCAACCATTTCGGCAAAGTCGGCATTCTCAGATAAGAAACCGTATCCTGGGTGAATTGCAGAAGCGCCAGTGGCTTCAGCAGCTGCAATGATGGTAGGGATATTTAAATAAGAATCCTTAGCTGCAGCAGGACCGATACAAATAGTTTCATCTGCAAGCTTGACGTGCATCAGATCGCGGTCAGCGCTTGAGTGCACTGCAACAGTCTTGAGGCCAAGCTGACGGCATGCACGTAAAACACGTAAAGCAATTTCGCCACGGTTGGCAATGAGCACCTTTTCAATTTGCATTCTGTTAATGTCCCGGTTGTGAACTCTTTCCTGCCTATTAAGCTATCAATTACTAGCCACGTAAGTATCAGCAAACAAACTGATAACTTATGTTTACAAACGTCCGATAGTCTTGGTACTTGATAGTGTTGTCGTAAGACTTGTGCTTATTTGACAGGCTTAGCTTGCTCAAGTGTTTTCTATAAGCTAAGGGAAATACTCCCCTTAGCTTCGAGCAAGTTAATCAGGATGATGTTGAGTCTTATTCAAACTCGAAAATTGGCTGGTCGAACTCAACGGTGGAGCCGTTGTCAACCAGGATCTTCTTGATAACGCCGGAGCGGTCAGCAGGGATCTGGTTGATCATCTTCATGGCTTCAACGATGCACAGAGTCTGGCCTTCCTTAACGGTGTCACCAACCTCAACAAATGGCTCGGAGGTAGGGGATGCAGCACGGTAGAAAGTACCGACCATGGTA
Organism: uncultured Anaerobiospirillum sp.; assembly: GCF_902485895.1. NCBI lineage: Bacteria > Pseudomonadati > Pseudomonadota > Gammaproteobacteria > Aeromonadales > Succinivibrionaceae > Anaerobiospirillum > uncultured Anaerobiospirillum sp. The sequence continues at coordinate 14,063 of NZ_CABTML010000088.1, forward strand.
GAACGCATGACCTTGGAATCATCGACAGCAGCAGGTGCGGCTACGGCTGCAGGGGCAGCAGCTGGAGCTGGAGCGGCGGCAGGAGCAGCTGCAACAGCTGGGGCGGCAGCAACAGGTGCAGGAGCAGCAACTACGGTTTGTACGGCAGGTGCAACCACAGTAGACTGGCGAGAAATGCGGAGCTCTTCCTCACCTTGCTTTAAATTGATTTCTGCAACATCGGAGTTGGATACCAGATCAATCAATTTAGCGATCTTGTGAATGTCAATTTGCATGTAGATTCCCAATTTAAACGCGCAGTGAACTGCAACTAACCTAAAGACCAAATTAAATCATTAAGGCTCTTCTTTTAGTGAAGCTACGTAAGCGACACTGATATTTAAAGAAGGTGCAGAACTGCTGTGAAAAACAGTTGATGCAACTTAGCCACATGTAAAGCACGATTAGATGTGCAATTAAAATTAAGTGGCTGAGCATAAAAAAGTTCAGTTTTTAAACTAGAGCTGCTTTTTTCATGCATGTAGCTAAAGCACCTTGTTTAAGGGCACTTTTAACTACTTGTTTGGTGCAAAAACTTAAAAACTAGCGATGCATTACAGCGCAACAGCAACCTGATGCGTACAACGTAAAGCGCAATATTCATACAACAGCTTAGTACTTAAGCAGATACTGTGAATATCTGAAGATACGATGCTGTTTTGTACTCACTAAGCTATTTAACACAAACAAGCTTGGTGCTTAATGAGTAGCTAATCAAAAGCGATTATTCTATGACCTGTAGACTAAGGGTAAAGTTCCCAAAGCTTTTAGTGCTTTTGATGATGGATTGTAAAAATGTGATTTAAGCTCAAAGTAAGCTTGCACTAATCTCATCATCAAAGCTCATATCGGTCGTAAAGTAGCATCTCTTTGAGATCCTACGTAGTCCATCTCGTAACGAGATGCAAAGCTGCTTTAGCTTTTTGATGCCTCTAGTAGGTGATAAGCCTGTTCTAGGGCATATGAGTAACCGTTTAAACCAAAGCCTACAATCACGCCAACAGCTTTGGCTGATAAGTAGGAGTGGTGTCTAAACTCTTCACGCGCATGCACATTAGAGATATGAATCTCAATGAACGGCGTATCTACCGAACTTAGTGCATCTAACAGAGCTACAGATGTATGAGTGTAGGCTCCAGCGTTAATTAAGATAAAGTCTACTTTACCGTAGGCTTGTTGAATCCTATCAACTAAGGCACCTTCGCTATTAGATTGAAAGTCCTCAAGCTCAATGCCAAGCTCACAAGCTTGCTTACGCAGCTTACTAATAAGATCCTCAAGGGTCTCTTTACCGTAAACCTTAGGCTCACGGATGCCCAAGAAGTTTAGATTTGGCCCGTTGATAACCAATACTTTGTATTTGCTCAAAGTACGTCTCCAACAAACAAAATTTTTACAATTTTACCAAAAACTGCACATGTATTTCACTGTTTAAAACTTTTTAAGCGTTTTTAAGTCGAATTCAGCGTGCAGCTTTTGCTACTAAAACCAGTCAGATATAACACTAGAGTGCTGTGGCATTGACCTTACAATCGATAAGTAAAATTACTGTATCCATAAGGATCATTGTTTACTATCAGCGTATCTTGAGATGATGCTGATAGGTGAAAAGCCATTTTAAGCACCTAAAACAAAAGCATTGGAGCACATAACTAAAGTTAGAGCTGCATTTGTAGGCTTATGGCACCTAAAGATCACAAGGCTTAAAACATAGTTAAGAGTCTTGATTAAAGCCGTTGTTGAGCCTGTTTGTAGTACTTACTCGTAGTAAGTTGTACGTGACAATATCTATCCTGGATTAGTTAAATACAGTGTTTATGCTTGTAGACACTATGTTACAAATTTTCAGTGCCAGAGAGCATAATTGTCTATTTGACCTAATGAGAGGGCAAAAGTGCACATTCTCGTAAAAGACTTGTGAACAAGTGCACAAATAAAGCTAAAAGCGTCAAATCTGTAAAAAATCACTTGATTTGTTACTCTTTTTCACCTTTTTAGTCAAAAAGTAGGCAACTTAGCTCACTTTTAGATGCAAAGAGGGGCACTACTCTAAGCCCTCTTTTAAATTATGTACAACTAAAAGTGTAAAAAGTGTATGTAAATTTATTTCATGGACGTATTGCTTGTGTTCCTAAGCTTTTATACAAGCAATGCTCTTCAAACATACTTAGCAATGCTTCTTGCCATGACGAAGTTTCGACTAAAACTTTATGCCTGAGATTAGAGGCATACGCATAAGGTGTATACACTGCTTTGGTTTAGGAATGTCCATAGCCATAGAATGAAAGTCTATGGTCTAAAGCGCTTCATGGTGATCTTGATATTATCTAGAGTGATCCTGTCTTAGAGAAGTTTCTGCATTTTGCTGATAATAGTTGAATTAGCTGAAAAATCTTTGTGCTGAATATTGGGGCATTTTCAGCATGTTGAGGACTTATAAAGGTTTGTTGAGGATGTTAAAAGTGAAGTTGTAATTTTTTAGCTCCATGACAATGAGATCTGCTTATCATTTGGCATCTTTGTGTTAAAATTTGCGTCGTTCCGTTCGTCAGGTCATCTGAAGCCCAGTCAGCGCAGCAGATGTATCACAGTCGAACATCTCCCTGTCATTAACTTAGGGTTTTTCGCCGAACCCATTCTCATCCAATATTCACCCTTGATGCATTAGCTTGTATAAAGCGCCATTAATTGGTGAATGTAGCGGTATTTCTCAAAAAAAATGGCTACTCTTTGAGTAGCGATAACTGTTAAACGATACCTTTTTGCATGGCATAGTTGTTTACTTCATGCAATGGTGAATGGTTTGGGCAAAGAGTCCTAAAGATGTTTTAGTGACCTTTATTAAAGACAATCGCACGATTGTCTTGCACTTGTTGGTTATTGTGATGCTTTTGCATCGCAGTTTGGCGCGACTGAGGATGTGGCGAAGTTTACTAGCTGCATTTGAAAGTTGCCTGACGCTTTATCAGGAGAAGTCCTCGTTGCAGTGTTGTGTACATGGCGCTGTAGCGGACAGTAATCACGCATATGATGATCAATAATTCCAAGTCTATCGCCCAATACGATCCAGAACTTTTTGCTGCAATGGAAGCAGAAGATCGTCGTCAGGAAGATCATATTGAGCTTATCGCTTCTGAGAACTACGCTAGCCGTTGCGTAATGGAAGCTCAGGGTTCTCAAATGACCAACAAGTATGCTGAGGGTTACCCTGGCAAACGTTACTATGGTGGTTGTGAGTACGTAGACGTTATTGAGAGCTTAGCAATCGAGCGTGCTTGCAAGCTGTTCAAGTGCGAATACGCAAACGTACAGCCACACGCTGGTTCTCAGGCTAACTGTGCAGCCTACATGGCTCTGTGCAATCCAGGTGACACTATCTTAGGTTTATCCTTAGCCTCCGGCGGTCACTTAACCCACGGTGCATCTGTAAGCTTCTCTGGTAAGGTTTACAACTCTGTTCAGTACGAAGTAAACGAGTTAGGTGAGCTTGACTACGAGAACATCCGTAAGATGGCTCTTGAGTGCAAGCCAAAGGTTGTAGTTGCTGGCTTCTCTGCTTACTCAGGCATCGTTGATTGGAAGAAGATGCGTGAAATCGCTGACGAAGTTGGCGCATATCTGCTCGTAGATATGGCTCACGTAGCTGGCTTAGTAGCTGCTGGCGTATACCCATCTCCAATCGACCACGCCCACGTAGTTACCACCACCACTCACAAGACTTTAGGTGGCCCACGTTCTGGTCTTATCTTATCTAACTGCCACGACGAGAACATCTACAAGCGTCTGAACTCTGCCATCTTCCCAGGCTCACAGGGTGGTCCTTTAATGCACGTTATCGCTGCTAAGGCTGTTGTATTCAAGGAGGCTATGGAGCCTTGGTTCGTTGAGTACCAAAAGCAGGTAGTTGCTAACGCTAAGGCAATGTGCGAAGTTGTTATGCAGCGTGGTTACAAGGTTGTATCCGGCGGCACTCAGAACCACTTATTCTTATTAGACTTCATCGGTCTTGAGATGACTGGTAAGGATGCTGAGGCAGCTTTAGGCGCAGCTAACATCACCGTAAACAAGAACTCAGTTCCTGGTGATCCACGTAGCCCATTTGTTACTTCAGGTCTGCGTATCGGTACTCCAGCTTGCACCCGTCGTGGTTTCAAGGAGGCTGAGGTTCGCGAGTTAGCTAACATCATGTGTGATGTTTTAGATAACTACAAGGATGAGAGCGTAATTGAGGCTGCTCGTGCTAAGGTTCAGGCCTTATGCGCTAAGTTCCCTGTATACGCCGACTAATTTAAATTACGATCTTTGTAAGCAACAACTGCCATTAGCCATGTTTTATGGCTTTTGATAAGTAACAGATGCACCAAGGGTGCAAGTTTATGTAGACTTTTTTGTAGTTGTTTAACACTATTGGCATTTGTGTAGCATACTTTCTTTTAGGTTGTGTAAAATCACACACACTAAGATTTAATGCTGCAAATGCAAGATCGCTAAACCTAAAGAAGCTTTAGGTTCAATATGAGCTGCATCTGAAGGCAACATGCTTAAAGATGTGGCTCTTTGTTTTTATGGGTACTAAAAATACCTGGGTGTGTGGCAAATCGGCTTTGGAGTTTACGCTATGGGTAAGCAAAAGCATAGTGATGAGTATTACTTAGAAATGGCTTTAGCTGAAGCGCAAAAGGGGCGCTTCACTACCTCGCCAAATCCTGCTGTAGGCTGTGTCATTGTTCGTGATAGTAAGATCCTAGGTATGGGTTATCACCACTGTGCAGGTCAGCCACATGCTGAGATTATGGCACTAAGAGCAGCCGACTATCAGGTCAATAACGCTACTGCATATGTGACTTTAGAGCCTTGCTCACATTATGGCCGCACTCCACCTTGTGCTAAGGCACTAATTGATGCTGGTATCTCACGTGTGGTGATTGGCTCAACTGATCCAAACCCTAAGGTCTCAGGTCGTGGCATTAAGATGCTTGAAGAGTCTGGTATTGAGGTCAAGATTGCATCAGGCAAGATCGCTAAAAAGTGCGTTAAGCTCAATCGCGCCTTCTTTAAGTCCATTAAGAGTGGTAGACCATTTACTATCTTAAAGTACGGCATGTCTTTAGATGGTAAGGTAGCTTTATCCACTGGTGAGTCTAAGTGGATTACCAATAATGCCTGTCGTTCGGATGTACAGCGTTTAAGATTATGGTCAGATGCCCTCATTACCTCGCACAAGACTATTACTTCAGACAATCCAAAGCTCAATGTGCGTCTTGAGGATGTACCAATTAAGCTCTTAACTGGTTTGGATACTACTTTAATTACCCAGCCAATCAAGGTAATTATCGATAGCCATGCCCAGCTTTTGCCAAATTACTCTTTAAAAGATTTAGACAAATACGCCATCTTTACCTCTGGTGAGAACTACATAGTCGTAGGCACTAACGATTCCTTTGACGATCCAAATGCTGCTCCAAAACGTACTAGCAAAGTAAAGAAAGCTGCACAGACCTCAGCTGAAGCTGACGCTACAACAGATTGTATGTGTTGCGCCGCAGTAGATGGTACTGAATCAAAGGCAAGTGCCGCCACTAAGTCACGAAAAGCCAAGGGAACTTCATCATCTAAGAGCGCTGATGCCAAGGCCGCCGCTTCAAAAACAACTGCAGATAAGAGTACTGCCACCAAGAGTACTGCCACAAAGGCAGCTGCCGCCAAGAGCAGTGGTACAAAGGCCTCTGCTACTAAGAGAACTGCTGCAAAGTCATCTGCTACTAAGAGCACTGCAGCAAAGGCTACTGCAGATAAAGCTAGCAAGTCTCGAAAAGCAGCCACTACAAAGAAGGCTGATCGTAAGCGCGTGGAGGTGAGTGCTTCAATCGAGCCAAAGGCAAAGACCACAAAATCTGCCTTAGCAGCGAAAAATAAGGTTGCTAGCCAGGAGATGTGCGTCAGCTGGCATATCAATCAAGATAAGGTCATTGCTCGAGGCGCTAACTTTGTTGTCGAGCAATGGTCTGAGCGTGTCAAGATTCTCGTAGTCCCATTTGCCTTGGGTACTGATGGTAAAGAGCATGCTTCACTTAACGCTGTCATGGACTTTTTAGGCTCTAAGGATATTCGTGTGGCAATGGTTGAGGCTGGTTCTAATTTAGGCTCTTCTTTCCTAGAGCAAGATTTAGTCGATGAGTGCTATTGCTATATCGCCCCAATGCTCTTAGGTCAGAATGCTAAGAGTGCCTTTGCGATCGCAGAGCCAAAGCGTCTTGCTCATGCTATGAAGTTTGATAAGTGTAAGGTACGTACTTTTGGTGACAACATTGGTTTAGTACTCACTAAAAAGCGCAGCTCCAAGAAGAAAGCCTAACTTTTCCAAAAAGAAAGCCTAACTATTCCAAAAAGAAAGCCTAACTTTGAATAGTGAGGTTCACGAGACTAAGTAGTTATGTGGTTGCACCTCGTGTAACTGAGCTTAATTGTTTGTATGTTGTTATCGCGCGGTTGAAGGCTTATGAGTCTTTGGCAGCGCGATTTTTGTATGGTATTAACAAGACATTCATGGCTTACCCCTTAGCTTGTTGTGTTGTGGTAAGCTAAGCAAACTTTAGAGCAATTAACAGCAAATGAATGTGCTTTAGCTTAATTTTTGCTCTTATGTGCTGCAGAACTTAGCAAGGGTTTGATCATGTTTACAGGAATTGTAGAGAGCAAAGGCGTTATTCAGACTATCGAGCAAAACGGTAAAGGTGCGCATATTGTGGTACGCACTAAGCCTGAGTTTTTAAAAGACAGAGTACGCTTGGGTGATTCCATTGCTACTAATGGCGTATGCTTAACTGCAACTGCTCTGCATGAGGATGCCTATGAGGCCGACTTATCCTTTGAAAGCGTGGACTTAACCTGCTTTAAGTATTACACCGTAGGTACTGAGGTGAATTTAGAGCTTGCATGTACTCCACATACTCGTCTTGGTGGTCACATCATGCAAGGTCACGTTGATGGTGTAGGTACTGTGCTGCAAAACTATCGCGTGGATGAGGCCCTGACTATTTGGATTCAGGCACCTGAGCACCTTAAGCGTTATATTGCTATGAAGGGATCAATTGCGGTTGATGGTGTGTCCCTTACCGTAAATGAAGTGCGTGATACTGATTTTCGCTTAACCTTAATTCCGCATACCGTAAGCGAAATTGCTACTAGCTTTAGACCAGGATCAAAGGTCAATCTTGAGGTTGATGTGCTTGCTCGTTACTTAGAGCGTCTCATGAGTGCTAATGCTCAAGATGAAAAAGCAGATGGTCAGAAAAAAGAGGGTTTAACTTTAGAAACCCTGCAGCAAAACGGCTTTTTCTAACAGTTAGTCAAAGCATGCCTTTTCTAAAAGTAAGTAACAGCGTACTTTGCATAAGCGCAACTGCTTGCGCTTATCGCTGTGTATATCACGATGTGTTTTGTGCCGTCTTTTGACATTGGTCAGAGAGGCTCTTTAGAAATCGTGCTATACTTTTAAAGTTAAAAATGGCGGATGTGTGCGCTTTGATCCGTCGTTTTAGATGACTAAAGATGCCATGATGTGCTCTTTAGCCATAATTAAGAGCGCCAGATTTCTAGCAGCATTGCTGCACAACATGTTTTGAAAAACTCTAGGAATTTGATATTTAACAGGTTTGTTTAGGTTTTTTCTGTTATCTCCTAGAGTCTACCGGAGTCCGTTTAATGGCCGTTAAGTTCATTGAAGGCGTTAAGCCTTGCTCTGATGCTAAAGTAGGCATCGTAGTTTCACGTTTCAACAGCTTCATCTGTGAGCCTTTACTTGCAGGTGCTATTGATACTCTGCACCGCGACGGTCTTATCGAGGATGACAACATCACTGTAGTACGCGTACCAGGTGCTGTTGAGATTCCTTTAGCTCTCGAGGCTATGGCTAAGAGCGGTAAGTATGACGCTCTCATCGCATTAGGCTGCGTAATCCGTGGCTCAACTTACCACTTTGAAATCGTTGCCAATGAGTGTGCTAAGGGCATTACTCAGGTTACCCTGTCTAATCAGACCATCGTATCTAACGGTGTTCTGACCACCAACACCATTGATGAGGCTGTTCAGCGTGCTGGTTCTAAGGCTGGCAACAAGGGCTCCGAGGCCGCTGCTGCAGCTTTAGAAATGATCAACGTAATGCGTCAGCTCAAGAACTAATTTATTAGTCTCAAGCTCGTATTACTCTTGCGCTTTGCAAGCTAAGAGATGGCGGTGTTTTCCTTGAAAAATACTCCATCTTTAGTGCCGTCATGCTCATGAATATTATGAGCGGTGCGATTGTCTATTTAGGCACACTATCATGTGCTTAAGTTTGCTTTGCTCTTAAGCTTGTGCAGGACGATGAGTCTGAGCACATCGTCACAAAGAAGTAATTCTGCGATCTAATGCAGGTTGGTCGCCTCATATGATTTACAGCCGCTGAGGCTGCAAGATGAGGATTAGATATCCTGCTAACGAAATAATCTTATTAGAGGTTTATATGGATCAAACAGAGGGTTCAGCTACCCCGGCCATGCGTCACAAGGCACGTCATTTTGCCTTGCAGGCTATTTATCAGTGGCAATTGACTGGCATGCCTGGTCACACCATTGAAGAGCAGTTCCTCGAAGATCAGCCAGTTCAGGGTGCTGATCTTGAATATATGCACGATCTGATTCAGGGTGTTATCGCTAATTGCGATTTCCTCGATAGTGTATTTGAGCCTTACCTGTCTCGACCACTCAAGGAGTTAGATCAGGTAGACAAGGCCATTTTACGCCTTGGTACTTTCGAGCTTAACTACCGTCAGGATGTGCCATTCAAGGTTGTCATCAATGAGTCCATCATGCTGGCAAAGTCATTTGCAGAGCAGGACAGTCATAAGTTTGTAAACGGCGTACTCGACAAAGTGGTTAAGGCCATTCGTCAGTCACCAAACAAGCAAAACGGCGAAAACTAATAACTATTGATAAGGCAACATAAGCTTATGTATGCCTTGTTAAGACAGTTAAGTTCAGACCTGCTTGCAGGTCTGAATTAATAGCCCATCTAAATACTTCAAAACGTTAAGCTTAGCTTAACCGTGCACACTAGAGTAAGCATCCCATCAACTTATCCATCATCTCATCAAGCCTCAAGCCTCAAGCCTCAAGCCCCAAGCCTCAAGCCTCTAGCTACACATCTCCCCATCAATCTAGCGGTCGATACCCCAGCATTTGCCTGTCTGCAACTAGCAGTTTCAACTCTATGTAGCTTTGTTTATGGCAGCGCTATATTGCTCTTATATAATTCTTCTCATTACTGACCTTGTCTTATTTGGCATAATGCATGAGCTAATGTGCTGTAGTTGAGTTTAGATCGCCATGGTGCTGCATATGCGTCTATTTATGGTGCTGCATATGCGTTTATACCGCCATGGTGCTGCATATGCGTCTATTTATGGTGCTGCATATGCGTTTATACCGCCATGGTGTTGCAAATGCGTCTAGACCAAAGCTGCGCAATGGCTGGAGCGAGTCTTTTGGGACTTGTTGTTAGTGCAATATGATGCGATTGAGTGGGGGAAATGATGGCCATTGATGAGTTCGACTTTATCCATAAGTATTTTGCTAATCTAAATGCTGCCTTTGACGGTCAAGCCCGTAAAAATGGCTTAGATGTTGGCATTGGCGATGATGCTGCCTTGATAAAGTTTGATGGAACTTACGCCGTTACCACCGACTCTCTCATTGAGGGCGTTCACTTTTTTAGTGGCTTCAATCCATTCTTACTCGGATCTCGTGCGCTTGAGGTTAACTTCTCTGATGTCTATGCCATGGGATCGCAGCCTCAGTTCATTACTTTAGCGCTAGAAGTACCAGAGCGTTACATCGGTCTTGATGAGTTTTGGTCTCCATTTTCTAAAGGCATCGAGGATGCGCTTAAGCGCCACAAGTGCGCACTCATTGGCGGCAATATCACTAAATACGCCACTAAAGATGCTCCTTTATCCATGAACATCACAGCTTTTGGTAAGCAAGTTGATCCTAACGCTCGCCTCTTGCGTTCAGGTGCTAAGGTTGGCGATCTCATCTTATGTACCGGCTCAATTGGCGGAAATGGCATCTACGTTGAGGCAGGCTATAACGGAAAGCTAAAGCTGTTAGATAAAGATGTCTTGGCATCCTTTGAACAAGCCTCTTATGGCTATGATGAGCGCATGCATCGCTTTGTTGAGATCTTAGTTAAATACTGCAAGTGTGCTGTTGATGTATCCGATGGCTTACTTGGCGATCTTAGCCACATCCTCAAACACTCTAATTGTGCAGCCAAGATTAACTGCCACAAGCTGCCATTAGTAAAGCTAGATAAATCGATTAAAGATACCTTGGGTCTTGATGATGCCAAGATCTTACGCCATGGTCTTAGCAGTGGCGGAGACTACAACTTGCTCTTTACTCTAAGATCTGAGCACGAAGAAGCTTTCTTTAATGAGCTTAATGCAGATGCCGAGCTTAAAGGCTTTTTAGTTAGCGTCATTGGAAAGATTGAGGCAAAGGACACTGTGCTCAACAGCTCTGATACCAATACCCCATCTGCACAAAACTTACTTAGTACCGACAGCAGCCTCATTAGGCTTATCGATGATGCTGGTAATGATTTTTCTATTGATCTTTCTGCAAGCTCTTACAACCACTTCACAAGCTAATTTTCACAAGTATTTATCTACTCGGCCATCAATAAAGAGGTATAGGTCTTAAGCGCCTTTGGCTATGCAGTGTGAGCCTCATTGTGGCAACGCCAACTTGCGCTAATGAGTTTAAGTAACATGGACTAAGACATTTGCGCTTGTGTGCTTTTTTTTCTTAAGTAAAATTTTACTTAATAGAAATTAAGTAAAAAGCGTTGTTAAGTAAAATTAACAAGCATCTGCAGTGAAATACCGCATAAATGTTGGCTTTGTCCAAGATGAAATTTACTTAATGTATATCAGGATCTTCTGGTATAAGTCTCGGAACACACTTTTGAATATGAGCTAAATGCCATATCAATTTGGTATGTCTCCAAGATCAGTTATCAGTGAACTGGTAATCTTAACCTTAGCTTGATTAGGTAACCGTGTTCACATTAAGTAAATTCATTCTTCTATAAAGCGCTTATATAAGCCGGTAGTATCTCCATGTGGGGCGCGATTTTACTTAAGATCAGTTTTTACTTAATTTTTGTTTATCTTTTGCACACAAAGCGGCGTCTGTGGCATTATTAGCATGCTTTTGCTGTTGTCAGTACAAATCTGAGCTAGTCACAGTCAAATCAGATTTTATGTGACTAAGCTTTAGCTAATACAACAGTGATAAGCTACTGACAACAAGAGCAATTAACAGTTTTGAAAAATATAGAAAAATGTGTTAATATACATTTATTATGAGCACATATAAGATTGGACAATTTGCTAAATTGGTACGCCGTACCCCAGCTACGATCCGACGTTGGGAGGCTGAAGGTAAAATAGCTAGTAAACGCCTGCCTTCTGGACATAGGTATTTTGATGATTCAGACTTGCGCGCAGTGATGGGCGTTAAAGCTGAGCATA
>NZ_CABTML010000089.1:0-11462 GCF_902485895.1 uncultured Anaerobiospirillum sp.
ACACAGTGAGTTTATCTATAACGCCATAGTTGATATGAGAACAGCCTTTAAAGAGTCTAGAGTCAGCGAAAATTAAGTTTTAAAAAAATTAAAATCAGCATGAAACAAGAAATTATTGATTTAGCTCCCCAATGTCAGCTGTAGCTATTCTTCGTGAAGATAAAAGCATAAAGACGCCAACCTTTTCTAGCTTAGCCTGAATATCATCTACGCTTAGCTCATCCTCATCTGCAGTCTTTGCGATTTGTTTTCTCTCTGACCATCTTCTGTCATCGTCAATACCCAAGTAGGCATACACGGTTTTACCGGAGGGTAGTGTAGCTTGGATTCGTTTTAAGTAAACAATGCGACAGTTATATAGGAGCATATTAGCCTTCTGCTCTAAAGACGCTAAATGCTCTTTAATAATCTGCTTGTATAGTGTCCAGTTTTTCTTGAGTCTTGATAAGAAGGATATTTTGTTCTCTAGCAAAACATCAATGCTATCAAGTGTTAGATATCCTGCATCCAGAATTGCGAACTTAGTATCCACTTTCATAGCTTTAAGCTCAGCTATAGCGGTTAGTAAGGTAGAAATGTCGACTATGTTGCCTGAAACATATCTCATGTATATAGGTAGACCAGTGCCGCTCTGCATGACATAGATCAATCGTACTTCATTGTTGATCTCACCATTGTGGCTACTAATCGCTGTTACGGGAAGACGGCTACTATTAGGCAAACCAGTGCTGTCAATCAGAATAGCTCCATTTGATGCTTCTTTTGTCGATTGCTTAATGAATGCAATATATGAGGATAAAAAGTGTCTATACACATTCTCATCGCCTAATGCTTCAAGCATATCGCTAATCTGTTGCGACTGCATAAGGGCTTTTGGGTAAAGTATCTTTGTATAGCTTCCCTCGTACCAGTCTTCTGCATGGGCATTACTAGCTCTTTCAAGCAGATAGTAGCTAAGTAATGAATTAAAGCTGTCAGGGTTACCATATCCTACAGAGTCGATTACTGACCTTAGATTCTTCCTCTCTATGTACTTCTGGAAAAAATTGACGTTACCGAAATCTACAATGAGTATCTCTCGTGCGTTTTTTCTTACGGCCTTTATATCAAAGTCCTCTGGTGGAGGCATTCGTTTACCAGTTGCTATATCGTACTGATATACACCATGCTCACGAGATTTAAATATCATCCTCTGTTTATCTAATACTCTGCCTAATGTAATGCTCTTATGGTGTGACACAGTCGCGCCATTACGTACAGACAATCTTAGGCGGGCATATTCTGCCCCATTAAGTATGTTGTATTCAATGTACATGTTGTAGCCTCAATTATTTAGGGCTACATTTTATAAAAAAATGGAGTATCTAACAACTCCATTTTAAAGTTTTATGATATATAAGCCGTTTATCTTAAAGACTAACAGGTATCAAATAATCGTAGCCCCAAAATCAACTCGGGAAATCAAGATCACTTCTCTTGCAAATAGAATCCCCATACACCGTTTGAAAACTCCCCTGCTGCAAATTGGTAGATCTGTCCATCAATCTCGACCTGCCATATCATGAAGATATGCTCGCGCTGATAGATTGGGTCTTTAACTTCGACTTTATTGCCAGTTGCTAGCCATCTGTAGTCAAAGATGTTCACCCCGAACAATTTGCATTGGCCCTCTTGGCCAGCAATCTCATATTTGCAAGCCATGTGATAGCCCATAAATCTGCTTGCGATCATCCGGTCAAGACTCAGCAGAGCGTTGCTATACATCTATCGCCAATATAGCCCATCGCTAATAAAGCTCTTGCTAATACGCCTCATGAAACAACGACAGACAAACAAGAATCCATGCTATTAACTAATCGTGGCCAAGCTAAGCTAGACCAAGAACAGTCCTCATGGTGTTTTCATTATAACAAGCTGTCTTGATCATTTTTGACAGAATCATCAAGTCGTCGATGTATTGGGAATATACGCAGAACACATCTTCATCTGAATCAAAATGAAACAGATTCACACCGCTGTTGTTGCTCTCAAAATCCAAGATCACGCCACGAGCAAGCCGTTCCCAATCTTCACTACTGCCAGTCAATCCTAACTTGCTAAATTCTTCTGCGCAAAAATCATCATTAATTTTCAAAAGCAGTGAGATCGCATAAGGATAGTGGGGGCTCAAAAAGAATGGCGCAATCTGCTCTGGCTTTACCCAAATATTAAAAGGCGGCCTAGGATCAACAATCCATGGCAATACCTCCCACTCATCATCAGGACGATTACCGTATTGATGCAAGTCTTTCATAGCGATTGTGACAACTTCCTATCTAGTGGATGAAGAGGATTAATTGCAAGTATCACAGCTTCCCATCATGTTGATTAAGTGGCTTAATTGCCAGTATCACAGCTTCCCATCAAGTGCCTTAACGGTTTTCATGGCTACAGAATCAAACTTGCACTGCCTTAACTCTCGCTCGATCAGAGCATGAATATCTGAAAAGCACTCAATCTCGTCTTGATACTCATATTTTGCATACAACTTTCCATGCTGAGAAATCCAGACTTCTGCAGGATAGTAATAGCCGATATGACCGATAGGCTGACATGCTTCATTAGCAAACTGCTCGATCTCGCTTAGTTCACAGCCAGACATATCCCGAAAATAGGCATCCTCTAAATGATCTTTGATGCCGTTGATCAAGTAAGGGAATAATGCAAATTGAAAATCAGCCGCCCATTTTAGTTTTGTCTGCGCCAAGTACCACTCACAGCATAGGCCAAAATACTTTTGGTAAAACCGTTCGGTAGACTTCATCATTATGACGCCATGCTCAGAGTAGTACTGTTGAGCAATAGATATGTCTACTTTGCGCCCTTCGTACCATCCTGCATATTCCAATAACTTCTCGACCTTGCTTGAAAGATCGCCATTAAGTGGGATACGTTCTTTGATCATGAGCTTTCCTCCATCACCACAAATGGTCGAGCTTGGCATATACCTTATTAGGTTTCCTGTCTGTAAAGCAGGTCAATGAGTCAGTAGGCTCTTTAAGCAGCATCACATTCAAAATGTTCAGTTTGTAATACCACTGTCCTGTATCCACGTCGCTAAAGCGCCCATTACAGACAGCTTGCCCGAAATCCCCATAAGATAAATCCAATGCCAACTCTTTGAGCGGCTGAATCTGTCCACACTTATCGTAAATATGTCGCTCAGGCATCGCACCAATATGCCAATCATATCGGTATTGTACTAGGATTCTATGATCCTGCTGAATTAGTTCAAAAGGAGCAAGACGCATTGTTCCATTAGACTTCCACTCCATCAGCTTATGGCAGTTATTAATAACCTTAAACTCATCGGGGCTCTGTAAGATATAGACAAAATGTGCAGGTAGACCAACATAATCATAAGATAATAAGTCTTTTGGCAATTGCATTGCTTTGGGATACTGACTACGCTGTTGCGCAGCATTCCCTCCTCGACAGTCTTTACTCCATTCAAGACAAATATGCTGAACCAAAAGTGTTGGCACATGTTCTAACTGATGCTGATTTCGTCTCATAACCACTACCCATTCTTTGATAGCACCTTAAGAGGGCTTTAAGGACGCAATGGATTTAACTATCTGTTTTAAACTCATACGACGCCGCAATGATGTTGAAGACTTCATCATAAGTAAACAGTCGATAGTGCCGATAGATTCCTTTATTCAAGTCATCACTTAACAGCAAAGATTTAAGCAAGTGACTCTCCTCGATCACATCAAAGGAGCTGACATACTGAAATTTGCCGCCAAGATAGTTAGTATATGTTTCCAATTCACAGCAAAAATAGGCCACTACCTGTCGAAAGGTGAGTGTGTATGTAAACCATTCTTGTACATCTTGGTGCACGGATATGAGATGACCATTAATGCCACCTTTAAAGGTCAGATTGTTTGCATCATCTTGTTTCACTTCGTCTAGATAAATGCAGTCTCTTCCTTTCAAAATACCTAAACAGGTATTAACAGCAAGCGCTTTTTCCATAGCCAACTATTACTAGCTCCTATCTCTCAATGCATGAAAAGCACCTTTCCAATTGCAAAAGCATTATCGAGTTAATACCAAAGATAAATACCATGCCCGATATAAATGCCTCGACTCCCTTTCATCAAAGCTCAATACTATAGTTCCAACTATGGCACCTACCACAATTATGCCAATATTAGGCTCAATTAAAGTGTCTTTTTCAGCTTCAAAAAAAGCCTTACCCTTGTGGGATAAGGCTTTGCTTAGAATTTAGTAACTAAACTCAGACATCAAGCTCGAGTACAGTGGTACTACTTGAGCTCTCATGCGAAAGTACATTGGTACTTTCTATGGAGTGCTTATGCGCTAGACGAACAAGCAAGCAAGCGACATTTGGTGCTTATGCGCTAGTCGAGCAAGCAAGATTGGTTGCATTGCTCTAGTCGAGTAAGGAGTCGCTCAGTACTGGGAAGCGCATGAAAGATGATGGCGAGCAATCGTCCTTCTCGATGTGGAAGCCTGTGGCAAAACGCTCACGCTTCCACTGATTGCGACGGAAGAGCGCAAAGAAGCGGTTTACAAAGCGTGTGATGTCAGCATCAGTTAAGTTAAGGTCAGTGGTTACTGCCTTGTACTTCTCGTCCTTACCTGCAATGAGCTCATCGATAATCTGAGCAGGCATGAGGCGCTTGAGGGCAAAGAGCTGACGAATAGTATCTAACAGTGGATATGGCATCAGGTCTTTTTCATCAGTCTGCTCGCCACCTGGACGTAACTCAGCAGTTGGAGCCTGAGCGACGATAAAGGACATGGCAGGCACCTTAAAGCGCTGATCAAAGCCATCAAGAGCAATACCTTGAGCGGTGATATAGCGATTGATTTTAAGGATATTGCTCTTACCAATACCGGCAATTGGAGAAACACCACCAGCTGTGTCACCATCCATAGTGCAATAACCTACGGCAGCCTCTGAGAGGTTAGAGGTGGCCATGAGTAAAAAGCCCTTGTGGTTGGCAAGGAGCCAAATACTAGGCAAACGAGAACGTGCCTGAATATTTTGCAAGGCTAAATCATCACTCTCCCAAGACAGCTCATAGCCAAGCGCACCTTGAACCGTCTCAATATAATTCTTAACACTTGATGAGATCGACCACTTTTTAAAGGTCGCGCCTAAGCACTCACTCATTTGACGAGCTGCAGTTTCAGTTACAGAGCCTGAGTAGTCAGAGCCTTGATAAGCACAGTACAGAACTTGCGGCATAATGTGCTTTTTAACTGCATCAATTACCTGATCCATAATGATGGAATTAGTAGCTGACAGATATGGGCCTAAGCCTGCGTAGGAGACTACCTCCTCAGTAAAGGCATCGTAATCAAACTTAACGCCTAAGTTCTTAAGCTCGCTTACATATTTCTCGACGCCTAAGTGTTTGATGGCATAGACCTGAGAGAGCGCAAAGCAAGTGGCACATAAAGCCGAGTCTGCACCGCCGGACATGGACAGAGCATAGCCTTTAGAGTAAGTCTTTCTCATCCAGTCCCAAAGACCGATAGCCACTGCCTTGAGCATCTCATCGTACTGCTCTAAAGCTGGCTCTGATCCAGTCTTGATATCGGTGATCTCATATGGTCTAAAGGAGAAAAGGACAGAGCGAGAGACTACTTCATTGTCCTTAATCATCAAGCACTGACCATCGTAGAGCTTACCACCGGCCTCACAGCCTAAGTTATTCACTCTAATTAATGGTAAATCTAAGATGGCGCTTAAAGTTAAAGCTTGCTGCTCATGCTTTTGCGGAGCATCGACCTCATATGTGTACAGCTCTGGAGCAACAATGTATGCAAACTCATCTTTGTGGGAGTTTACGTACTCTTGCATCATCTCTGAGGCAAAGAAGTTGACATCACCAAAAGCAATTAAGATTTTCTTATTGCCAATAGTAGCTACATAACCATGAGTAAGGCTAAAGCCTGGGAACTCATAGGCTTGATAGAAGTAGCGCATGGAGGTATCAATGCGTGATGACTCAGGCTGCAGCTTCGATGGTGCGCAAAACTCGATACCGTTACGAGAAACAAGTACATAAGCTGAACCAAGTGGGCCCTCAGAGCCGTGAGATGCCCCTTCATCCTCATCCTCATCAGAGCCTACCGCAATCGACTCGGCAAAGGCTTGAGGATCCTCAAAGGAATCAGGACTCATCACCGCTGGCATGCCTAAGCCCACGATAAAGTCTAAAGGTAGATCCTTAGCAAACGCCTCTACCTCAGCTTTAACCATAGAGATAAAGGCAGGGCTTAAGAACATATCGTCACACTCAGCACCGCTAACGCACAGTTCTCCACAGAACAGTGCATTTTTCCCTTGATCCACGGCCTCTTTTACTGCTTGTGCTATAGCAGCTAGATTACGCTTCACACCAAGTGCATGACAATTTAGGGCTAAGGCTGCGGCCTTATCAAAACTAAGCTCTACCATAAATCCTCGTCTTTTGCTCGACGCTATTAACACATTGCATTCAGGCACCATTAAGTGCCACTGCATCGTTCTAGTTTAATCCATTTAGCATGCTAGTGACATGCTATTGCAAAAGAGTTCTAGAGACGTTGCTACCACTTATCTTAAGGCGTCATCGCTTTTTTTAATAGTTTGCCTCAAAGTACTGCATCAAAATGGCCACTACACGGCCAAATTTGGGCAAAATACAGCCACAATAAATCGGCCGCACAATTAGATATTATTGCTTGCTTTTACTAAGAACAATGGCACAATATGACGCGTCAAACTGACTTAGAACAAGCGTTAGATTAATCTGTCATAGATGTATTTAGCTAGGCAAGTGCGTTACATTTACGCATCTGTTGTGTGCACCCGTACTATACTAGAGCACTATTGCTTGAATGCGTTTGTTGCACTTAAGCTAACTTAGTTAGCTGCTTAGCCTCATAGCTTTCTTGATTAATTTTGTTCTCATAAGCTGAGTTAATCAAATTTTCACGAACTAATGCTACCTTGAGTTGAGCATGGCTTGAAATGTAGCTGTGCATGGTGGTGTGTAGTGTTATGACCACATAGGCATTGTGACGCTGTGTTGTCTCTTGTCTAGGAGCAATTAACAGCAAGATCAAAGAGCGCCCAATGTTGGTCTCACCTAACTTATCAAGCCGAGGCTGTACATCTTATTTAGCCAATCACAAGCAATGGAGAGGAATTGTGAATCAGTATGTTATTTCCCAAGGACATTGCAGCTCGTTAGGAGCAACTATTGAAAAAGGCGGCGTTAACTTTGCCGTCTACTGCCCTGCTGCAGCTGTCATTGAGTTATTACTGTTCAAGGACGTAGAAGATACTGACCCAACAGTTATTCAGCTCTCATCTCCAATCTATCGCTCAGTTTACTACTGGCACGTCTTTGTTAAAGGCATTGGCGCTGGTCAAGTTTACGCCTGGCGAGTACGTGAGGCTGTGGGTACATACAAGCAATCCAAAGAAAATGTTGAGATTGGCAAAGTGCTTGTGGATCCTTATGGCAAGCGTATGCTCTTTCCTAAGAACTACAAGCGCTTCCAAGGCAATGATGAGGCAGAAAACCTATCTTGTGCTGCCCGCTCAGTAGTCGTTGATACCACCGAATATGACTGGGGTATTGAGTGCGCTCCAAAGCATGATTTGACCAAGACCGTGATCTACGAAATGCACGTTAAGGGCTTTACTGCTCATGAAAGCTCAGGCGTAGATGAGGACATTCGCGGTACTTATCGTGGTCTGATTGAAAAGATTCCACACTTAGTTGAGTTAGGCGTAACTGCAGTTGAGCTGCTGCCTGTTTATCAGTTTGATAAATACGACGCACTACCAGGCAAGTTTAACTACTGGGGCTATTGCCCAATGAGCTTCTTTGCCGTACATGAAGCTTACTCTTCTGATAAATCCATCATGGGTCCATTAGATGAGTTTCGTGACATGGTAAAGGCCCTGCATAGAAACGGCATCGAGGTTATCTTAGATGTGGTGTATAACCACACCTCTGAGGGCGATGCTAACGGCCCATGCTATAGCTTCAAGGGCTTTGATAAGCGTGCTTACTACATCATGAATGATCGTGGTGATTACTACAATTATTCTGGCTGCGGTAACACCTTAAACGCCAACAATCCTGTAGTACGTAAGCTCATCTTAGATTCGCTTATTTTCTGGCATGAAGAGATGCATGTTGACGGATTCCGTTTTGATCTTGCATCGATCTTGGCGCGTGACTCTAACGGTGCTCCGCTGCCAAATGCCCCTGCCTTGCTTGATATTGACCACAACGTGCGCCTTGCTGATGCCAAGATCATCGCTGAGCCTTGGGA
Source organism: uncultured Anaerobiospirillum sp. (assembly GCF_902485895.1). Taxonomy (NCBI): domain Bacteria; kingdom Pseudomonadati; phylum Pseudomonadota; class Gammaproteobacteria; order Aeromonadales; family Succinivibrionaceae; genus Anaerobiospirillum; species uncultured Anaerobiospirillum sp. The sequence goes on from NZ_CABTML010000089.1 coordinate 8,356, forward strand.
TGCTGGTGGCTTATATCAGCTTGGCAACATCGCAGGTTCCAAGTGGCGTGAGTGGAATGGTCAATTCCGCGATGATGTGCGCTCCTTTATGCGTGGTGATGCTCAGTCCATTAAGAAGTTTGTACTAAGACTTATCGGCTCACCTGATATTTACAATGAGCGTGAAATCGACCCACAAAAGAGTATTAACTTCATTACTTGCCATGACGGCTTTACCTTAAACGATTTAGTGTCTTACTCATACAAACACAATATCGATAATGGTGAGCATGGCCGCGACGGTAATGACGCTAACTACTCCGCTAACTATGGCGTTGAGGGTGATACCGATGATGCAAATCTTTTAGATCTGCGTCTGCGTCAATGTAAGAATATGATTGCGCTTACCGTGCTTTCTATGGGTACACCGATGATCCTCATGGGTGATGAAATCTTACGTACCCAAAAGGGTAACAACAACGCCTACTGCCAAGACAATGAACTGTCCTGGATGAATTGGAATTTAGATGAACGACAAGAAGAAATGCTGCAGTTTACTAAGCAGATGATTCGTCGTCGTACCATCCGCACCCGCATTGGCTCAAATCGCCGTTTACGCAATTACACCATGCTCCATGGTGCACTGCGAAACACCAAGATCCAATGGCATGGTATCAAACCATTCCAAGCAGACTGGTCTGACAATTCCCACTCCGTTGGCATCATGATCTACTGGGGTCAGTACTCAATTTATGCTTACATCTTCGTCAATGCCTATTGGGAAGACTTAACTGTAGAACTGCCTCCTCTGCCACACAACGCCAAACGTCAGTGGTCCATGTTAGTAGACACTGCAAGCAAGTATCCAGAGGACGTGGTAAATATCTTTAACATGCCACGTCACTGTGCCGGCGACCTTCTTAAGGTAAAAGCCCGCTCCTTAGTCATCATGGTAGCCCCTGCTATATAAGCGCCCGCTCCCATAAGCTCGGCCTGGCACCAAAACCATAGCTTGCCAGGCCACCATCCACTCAGCACAATCAGCAGCAGCCTTCTTGCAAAAAGCTGCCAGCTTCTCTCAAATAGCATCTAGCTTCGCGACGAGCAAAGCAATGCCCCACCACGCTTAGCCATTACGAACTGACCATAAGATCAGGCCTAACGCCAAATCCCATCTGCCATAATCTCAACTAATCTAAGCCTAAGTCTTTGTCAGTATGATTGAGCTAAGCTGATAGTAGCCCATGATCTTGAGCAAATGAACCTAAGATCACCAGTGCTTTGCAAGCACAGACCACTCAAAGAGTGCTCGTATTATTCTCTAGCACGGACTTAGTCACACATCTTGACTTGCTTAGGCCTAATAGAGCGGCTTTGATGCTATTATGAGCCAAAACATTTTTCAAACAGGTGCAACATGTCCTTTAAGCCAATTCCGCCATCAGGCAATGTTCAAGACTTGCGTAATAGCAAACCAAAAACACAAGAGCAGATTGATCAAGAAAAGCAGCAAAAGAGCGATAAAGTTCGTCGTAATCTGCGTCTTTTTGCTCTGGTATTGGCTGGATACTACTTTGCATCAGCAGGTTACTCTTGGTATCAGCAAAACCAATCCGAGTCTCAAGCTGTAGTGGCTGTCAATGAGCAAAATCCACTTAGAGATCCAGCTGCTTTCCGCGAGACTTTTAACCGTCTGATTAATCAAAAAGACACCTCATTGCCTACAGCTAATGCCAATGACACCCCTGAGGGCTTTATTGCAGTACTCTCTACCGCTGTAGAAATGAAGGGCGTAGCTCGTCCAAACTCTAAAGAGCTGAATAATATTCAAATTCAAACACGCTACCCAGATGCTTTCCCTCCAGAGAGCATTAATGCGTTCCAAACTTTTGTCCTCGCTTGTGAGCTCATGGCAAATCCATCTGCAACACAAGAAGAGGCTGACGCCATCTTAGATTCTCTTGGCATTATTCCTCGCGTTGATGCTAATGAGGCTGACAAGGTGTTTGAAAACATGTCAGTTACTAGCTCAGCATATCGCTATGAGACTTACTTTACCTCAGGCCCAATTGATGAGCTGACTTTAACTGTGACCCCACTTGCTCACGAGACGCAAACTACTAAGATAGTAGACAATAGCGCCGCAGCAAGTGAAGCTAAAGAGCAAGATATGGCTGCCGATACACAAGTATCCGACGTTCCTCCAATGCCTGAAGAGCAAGGCAACAGCAGTGACGTACCTGAGCTTTAATTAAGCTTAGGCAATGCTCATAGCGTTAAGACAGGAACTATAGGCAGCATCCATAAACCGATTTTGCAGCATCAAGCTGCTATAACCAAAGCCACTTTCTAGCAAAATAAGGAGCCGCCATGAAGCTACTCAAGGTTCTAGCCTGGGCATTCTTAACTGCAGCATTTATCTTTGCTGCCGCCCCTTCATATGCTGACGACGATGACGACGGATTCCGTGGTATCGGCGATGCTGCCGCATCCATCTTCACTGGTGACAATGGTCGCTATGACGATGACGACGACGATGATGATGATGATGATGATGATCGCCGCTGGGGCCGCGACCGCGACGATGATGATGACGACGATTAATCGCTCAAGCATTGATCTGCAATGGCAGATGCAATGACTTTCTCAAGGCTAGTTTCGGTTCATCTGAAACTAGCTTTTTACTTTGTAAGCCACCAAAAGATCATGGCAAGCAACAAACATTTATGGCTATAGCCATGCGGCTAAAGGGATTTGATTGTCAAGATTTAGTTTGTAGCGCCTATATAGCAAAAAGCCCCGCAGATGCGGGGCTAATTGATCTTATGGCAATTGACCGGGATAGAAGTTCAATTGCTATGAGATAAGATATGATGCTGCAACTATTCAGTTGCTTTCATGACAAGCAAAGACTTGCAGCATCCATAAAGGCTTGTATTTTGGCTTAGAGAGATACCTTACCCTCAAGCTTGCCAACAAACTCACCACGGCTATCGGCAACACCCTTAACAGACAGGTTGATTTGCTTTAAGAGCTGCAGCTGAGCACCGAGTTCAGCACTGAAAATACCACCATCACGACCTGAGTAGAGCTCACCAATATCGTGGTATGTACGCTCAGCAGTGAAT
>NZ_CABTML010000090.1:0-8159 GCF_902485895.1 uncultured Anaerobiospirillum sp.
GATGGCGGATGGAGTGAGATTCGAACTCACGGAGGACGCAAATCCTCGACGGTTTTCAAGACCGTTGCATTCAACCGCTCTGCCATCCATCCGCATAGGTTGTGCGCACATTATACCGAGTTTTAACTAGGATGCAACACTTGCTTAAACTTTTTTGGAGTGTATTTGTCACCATGTACAGTCAAACGCGATAAATAAGCTAATTGTATAGCTTGTAGTTATGCAGCAATCTAGCTGTATTAGAACATGTGTTTTTTGCTTTTAAGCCATTGTTCAGTGTATTTTTGGCTGGTTGAGATGATTTCTTTTTGAGCTCGCCTGTAGCTGCTAATTGAGCAAGTAAGGTGGGATTAGCTTTGCTTGAAATGAAAAAGGCAGGCCTATGGCCTGCCTTTTAAAGCTTACTTTTAGCGCTGTAGTTGTGGCTAGTAGAAACTACAGATCTAAATTACAGCTTGGATTAGCTCTTAGCTGCCTCATTGTCAGCAATCATCTGATGCAGCTCCTGAATGGAGTGTACAGTTGCAAACTCGTCTTCACCAATTGAGTCAACGGTTGCAAATGCTGCATTGATGGTAGTGCAGTAGCTAATGTGATGCTGCAGAGCACTAGCACGTAACTGACGGGAGTCCTTAACAGACTGACGACCTTCAGTAGTGTTGATGACCCAATCGTAACGGGCTGACTTGATGGCGTCTAAAATGTTTGGACGGCCTTCGTAAACCTTCTTTACGCGGGTAACAGGAATACCAGCATCAACTAAGCACTGATAGGTACCGCCGGTTGCATCCAGCTCAAATCCGTGCTCGATTAACTTGCGGCCCAGCTCTGGCAGCACGTCCTTATCGGAATTACGGATAGAGAGCAGTACACGACCCTTACGTACGATCTCAGCAGAAGCAGCTAACTGAGCCTTTGCATAAGCCTCAGGGAAGAGCTTAGCAGTACCCATAACCTCACCAGTTGAACGCATCTCAGGACCTAAGATAGGGTCTGAGCCTGGGAACTTATGGAATGGCAGTACTACTTCCTTAACTGAGTAGTAAGGAGGAATTACCTGCTTGGTAACGCCCTGCTCAGCTAAGGTCTTACCGGTCATAATACGAGCAGCAATCTTGGCTAAAGGCAGTGAGGTTACCTTGGATACAAAAGGAATGGTACGTGCAGCACGTGGGTTAACCTCGATAAGGTAAATCTCATCATCACGTACAGCCAGCTGAACGTTCATGAGGCCACGAACCTCAAGCTCCATAGCAAGATCCTTGGAGATCTTGATAATGCGCTCCTTGATTTCCTCGCTTAAGTGCCAAGGTGGGAGTACGCAAGCAGCGTCACCAGAGTGAACACCACACTCCTCAACGTGCTCCATGATGCCGCCAATTACAACCAGGTTGCCGTCGCATACAGCGTCAACATCGATTTCAACAGCGTGATCTAAGAACTTGTCGAGCAGAACAGGAGACTTGTTGGATACCTTTACAGCCTCGTTGAAGTAACGGCGTAAATCATCCTCATCGTATACAACTTCCATTGCACGACCGCCTAATACGTAGGATGGACGTACAACGAGTGGGTAGCCGATGTTCTCAGCAATAGAAACAGCCTGATTTAAGGAAATAGCAGTGCCGTTCTTTGGCTGGAGTAACTGTAACTTATCTACAGCTTCCTGGAAGCGCTGACGATCTTCTGCCTTATCAATTGCATCAGGAGAGGTACCAATGATAGGTACGCCAGCCTCTTCGAGCTTCTTGGCAAGCTTGAGTGGGGTCTGACCGCCGAACTGAACGATCACGCCCTCTGGCTTTTCGACACGGGCAATTTCTAAAACGTCTTCTAAGGTAACTGGCTCAAAGTACAGTCTATCTGAGATGTCATAGTCAGTAGAAACAGTCTCTGGGTTGCAGTTAACCATGATGGTCTCAAATCCGTCCTCGCGCAGCGCCATTGAAGCGTGTACGCAGCAGTAATCGAATTCGATACCCTGACCGATACGGTTAGGGCCACCACCTAAGATCATGATCTTGCGGCGATCTGATGGGTTAGCCTCACACTCTTGCTCATAAGTTGAGTACATATAAGCAGTTGGAGTAGAGAACTCAGCAGCACAAGTATCAACGCGCTTGAAGGTTGGGTAAACCTCGTGTAACCAACGACGCTCACGCACCATATCTTCAGTTACGTGGAGTAACTGAGCTAAGCGTGCATCAGCAAAGCCGCGTGACTTAAGATCACGCATCTCATCTGCGTCGATGGACTTTAAGGTACGACCGGAAAGTGACTTTTCAATGTCGATGATTTCTTTGATCTGTACTAAGAACCATGGATCAACATGGGTGTACTCAAAGAGCTCTTCTACGGTCATGCCCATTCTAAAGGCATCAGCAATGTACCAAATACGGTGTGCACCAGCATCTTCAAGCTCGTGCAGGATCTTGGTACGGGCTTCCTTGTGGTTCATATCGATACGAGGATCGAAACCGCACTTACCGGTTTCAAGACCACGCAGAGCCTTTTGCAGAGACTCTTGGAAGGTACGGCCAATAGCCATAACTTCACCAACAGACTTCATCTGAGTGGTCAGACGGTCGTTAGAGCCTGGGAACTTTTCAAAGTTGAAGCGAGGAACCTTGGTAACAACGTAGTCGATGGAAGGCTCGAATGAGGCAGGGGTTAAGTTGCCAGTAATGTCGTTGCCAAGCTCATCTAAGGTGTAACCAACAGCCAGCTTTGCAGCTACCTTAGCAATTGGGAAACCAGTTGCCTTAGATGCTAAAGCTGAAGAACGGGATACACGTGGGTTCATCTCGATGATGACCATACGGCCATCAACTGGGTTGATACCAAACTGTACGTTAGAACCACCAGTCTCAACACCGATCTCACGTAAAACAGCCATAGAGGCGTCACGCATGATCTGGTATTCCTTGTCAGTTAAGGTCTGAGCAGGGGCTACAGTGATGGAGTCACCAGTGTGGATACCCATTGGGTCGAAGTTTTCGATGGAGCAAACGATGATGCAATTGTCCTTGCGATCACGTACCACTTCCATCTCGTACTCTTTCCAGCCGATTAAGGACTCGTCGATTAAGAGCTCATGAGTTGGGGAGCTTTCAAGACCCTTAGTACAGATGGCCTCGAACTCTTCTGGGTTATAAGCAATACCGCCACCAGTACCACCCATGGTAAAGGAAGGACGGATAATGCAAGGGAAACCAACTTCGTTTTGAACTTTCCATGCCTCTTCTAAAGAGTGGGCAATGCCAGCACGTGGGCAAGCAAGGCCTATCTTCTTCATGGCAGCATCAAAACGCTCACGGTTTTCTGCCTTATCAATGGTGTCAGCATTAGCGCCGATCATCTCAACGCCGTACTTAGCTAACACGCCATGACGCTCTAAATCTAAGGCGCAGTTTAATGCGGTCTGACCACCCATGGTAGGCAGAACTGCATCAGGACGCTCCTTTTCGATGATGTGCTCTACAACGCGCCAATCGATTGGCTCGATGTAGGTAGCATCAGCGATGTTAGGGTCGGTCATAATAGTAGCTGGGTTAGAGTTCACTAAAATGACGCGGTAGCCTTCTTCACGTAAAGCACGGCAGGCCTGAGTACCTGAGTAGTCAAACTCACATGCCTGGCCGATAACGATAGGGCCGGCACCTAAAATTAAAATGCTTTTTATGTCAGTGCGCTTTGGCATAAATTCCTCCGGTCCTACTTAGTGTTGTTACGCATCAGTTCGATGAAGTGATCGAAAAGCGGGCTTACATCATGAGGGCCTGGAGATGCCTCAGGGTGACCCTGGAAGCTAAATGCAGGCGCATCAGTACGCTCGATGCCTTGTAAAGAACCGTCGAATAATGAGAAGTGAGTAGCCTTAACGTTAGCAGGGAGAGTGTCCTTATCAACGCAGAAGCCGTGGTTTTGTGAGGTGATGTATACGGTATTTGACTCAACATCACGCACTGGGTGATTAGCACCGTGGTGACCAAACTTCATCTTAATGGTCTTAGCACCAGATGCTAAGCCTAAGAGCTGGTGGCCTAAGCAAATACCGAATAAAGGAATCTTCTTTTCTACGAAGACCTTGATAGCCTCCTGAGCATAGGTACATGGCTCTGGATCGCCTGGACCATTGGACATAAAGATGCCATCAGGATTGTACTTTAAAGCCTCTTCAGCTGGAGTCTGTGCTGGAACAACAGTCAGACGGCAGCCGCGCTGGGCTAACATACGCAGAATATTAATCTTGATACCGAAGTCGTAGACAACTACATGGTATGGTAAAGAAGCAGCATCTTGCTTCTTGTAGCCCTTACCTAAGGTCCACTCGCCGTCAGTCCACTCATAAACTTCTTTAGTGGATACAACCTTGGCGAGATCTAAGCCCTTCATGGATGGGCATTCTTGAGCAAGCTTGACAGCTTCATCAGCACTGATGCTTGGATCAGTGGTAAGGCAACCGTTTTGAGCACCCTTTTCACGCAGAATACGGGTAAGCATACGGGTATCGATGCCTGCGATACCAGGCTTTTGATACTTAGCCAAGAAATCGCTTAATGATGTGTCAGAGCGGAAGTTAGAGGCTACAGAGGACAGGTCGCGAACGATAAGACCTTGAGCACAAACCTGATTTGATTCCATATCCTCGCTATTGGTACCGTAATTACCTATATGTGGGTAAGTTAAAGTAACAATCTGGCCAGTATAGGACGGATCGGTGAGGATTTCCTGATAGCCGGTCATAGAAGTATTGAAGACAACTTCACCGGTTAAAGTGACACCTGCGGCACCAAAAGCTTTGCCTTTGAATACTGTGCCATCAGCAAGTGCAAGGATTGCGGTACTAGCCACAAATACCTCCAAAATTCTGAGCTGATACAAGTGACTTTAGGTGTTTTGCAAGCATTAGACGTGTCAAATTGAGCCTGCTCATGGAGCAGACTTATTGAATAAATATCCACCAGTGCGACGGTATTTTTATTGAACACGTTTTGGCTTAAAAATGACGCTAAACAAAGCACGACGATGCCAAAAGAGTACAAGCTAGATCTAACCGTAAAGTTCAATCAATTGGGATCTGTCTAAGCTGCGTTCAATCTATGCTTAGCTAGTAACTTGCTAACAAGTAGCTGTTTACTTTAGTCCAATCTTAAATGTAGTTAGATGCACGTTAACGGTAAGTACATTGCTTACCTTGTTTGACATCGAATGACTTTGTTTAAAGCAGAGGTGTTACTTAAATAGCGCCATGATGAGCATGGGTTACATTAAGTACAATGGGTATGACGCGTACGCGTGCAGGCAGGAAGCTTAGCTTTCAGCCCGCAATGCAAACTCAGAAATTATATAGTGCTGATACAAAACACGCGCATAAAGCGCGCATTTGAAAGTGAAATAAGATCACCACTCATCTCTGAGCTATCCTTGGTGTTATTGCCAAAAGAAATAGCAAAGGCATTGGCTCGTATCTTTACTACGAATTCGTTGCCTTTTACCATTTAGCACACTCCAAAGACGCATCAATTGAGAGCTTGAAATTAAGCCAAGTAGGCTGAGGAAATCAGACTCTCATCAGCTTTAAGAGTTGAGATAAGCTCGTTTCTTAAAACTTTTGCGTCGTTCTTTTCCTATGCTTGAAACACTACAGCCAAAGTCCTACCTATTTTAGCGAATAACATCACAAAATCAAGCTTGTTTGCTGGTTTTAGTATTGGTATCTAGGGCACAATACGATACTTTTTAGCCATTACTTGCCCAAATTTAGCCATTTTCGCTTACCTAACTCATTTGCACTGGATGTCAGACAATTTACCTCACCATAAAAAGGCAGACTCATCCATAAATAACCTCATCATCCAAAACTGACTCATCCCTCGTCAGCTCATCAAATTTCCCATTACTTTCAATAAAGAACATCTCTACAAGGCATCAATGGCATAATCCATCTTGAAGGCCATTTACAACCGTACCTTTACCAAGAGAGCGTTATCTAAATCTTGCTAAAGATCGTATCAGCACAACTAGGCACTATGATCATTAAAGCTATTTAGCAGGCAGTAGTTGGCATAATTCTAATAATAGACTGCAATCGTTCTATAGCCTAGAAACGACAACGCCCCTGCAAATGCAGAGGCGTTGTGGGGAATATGGGACTATTTTAATTAGCTACTAGCTTTTCTTTTTCTTGCCTGTCACTGCTTTGGCAGTAGTTTTTGGAGCTCTAGCTGATCTGTCTACCTTAATTTGAATGCCTGGTTTTACAAACTTAACATCCTTATTTAAGCCGCAGTGGTTGCAAGCTTCAATAAACTTAGCGTCATACATAGCGCGAATACGTTCGCGACGCTCGGCAACATCAAGCTTAGTAAGTGGCACGTAATCTTGCTCAGGTACATCAATAAGGCCTAAGTATTTGGCGTGAGCTGAGCGTGGGCAGTGATGGAACTCACCATCCCAGATGTGACGGCAATTATTTGGGCAAGCTTTATACACAGCTTCTTTTTGCTCGTCATTAAGACCGCGATCAGAGGTGTCGCCCATCTCAAACCATGAGATGTCCTCATCGGTTGTCTGAACCATAACGCCACGGTTTAAGCAGGTATCGATGATCTTCTTATAATGAGGAGCAACGTTTGGTCCGTAGTTAGAAAAGAAGAATGAGACCTTGTTATTGTTGGCCATCAGATCTAAAAGCTCATCTTTTGGCATTAAGGTAGCGTTAGAAACGATCTGAATATGCTGCAGCTTTGGCAGAGTTAAAAGGAACTTAAAGAACTCTATAAACTGCTTTTGCATAAGAGGCTCACCACCCATGACGCGGAAGGTGAGAATGTGGTCAACTGCCTCAATAAATGACACTACCCAAGACTTAACTGCCTCAATATCCATAGGCTTAGCGCGGCCCATGTTGGCATAGGTTTGCATGAAGTTAGCGCAATCACGGCAGTTTAAGGTGCACTGAGCAGAGATACATACTTCTACATATGGAATGATTAAAGGAGGATTAGCCTTAGCCATTCTCTCGGCAACCATTGCATAGAGCATGTCGAACTCGGCTGATTGAGGATTCTCAAGTGCCTTAGTGAGCTTGGCTTTTTGGTAGCAATACTCAGCACCAAGATTGGCTGGAAGAAGTTCTTCAAGAGTCTGAGGCATAGTCCATTATTCCATTTAAGAGCTAACAGCTAGAAGATAATGCACAAACATCATCATAAGGATGTTTGAAATAGCATAAGCTTGGCATTGATCCCGTGCTTAAAGTTGCGCTGATGCTATGTCAAAGGCGCATGCTTGTCAATTAGGCACATCTCACCCTGATAACTAAAGTCACAATCGACAAAAAAAGAATAGCGCCCTACATCTACCAAAAGAGTAGTGTTATAAAACTACTATAAATAGCACTAAGTAATAGAGCAAATGAAAATGAAGCTTTGCATCCATTACGAGCACATCTACTTAACTACGCTCAGAGCCAACCTAATCAATTTTGATAGTGCTATCAATAATAAGTAGTAGGTTGCACTTGATAGTATCGAACCTAGGCTTTCACATACATACATATGCAGCAGTGCAATGTGTTTGCACTCAAATTAGCAATCGCGACACTTATTGTTTAAAAGTTAAGTGAGCTAGGGAGTATTTTTTTGGGGTGTTTAAAATGTCTTGATGTAGCAAAATGGTGGCTAGAACATCAAAAAAGGGCATATTAACCATGGTTTTTGATCGTGACTTCTGATTTTGCCTGATCTTTTAATGTGCTTAAAATGGCTTAAATACGGGTTTTGTTTGGTTAAGGTTAAAAATTTTTCAAAATTTTTTGAAAAAGTACTTGCGTGGGGCTTAGATTTCAGTACAATACACCCTCGTCAGTTGACAGCAGTCACTGACGCCCTGAAGCGGGCTGTTAGCTCAGTGGTAGAGCAGTGGACTTTTAATCCATTGGTCGAGGGTTCAAGTCCCTCACAGCCCACCACTTAAAAACTTCAGGCGGTTTCTGTAATGGGTCGTTAGCTCAGCTGGTAGAGCAGCGGACTCTTAATCCGTTGGTCGCGGGTTCGATCCCCTCACGACCCACCATTCAGAAACAAACCCATAGCGTGGGTCGTTAGCTCAGCTGGTAGAGCAGCGGACTCTTAATCCGTTGGTCGCGGGTTCGA
>NZ_CABTML010000091.1:0-19380 GCF_902485895.1 uncultured Anaerobiospirillum sp.
TAATTTTCTTGATGACTTGCTCAATACTGCACCAGCACAATTGTTTGCAGTGCATGAGTCCGAAAATCTTGTAAGCTACCTCATTTATCTTGCGCTAGATCATGCACAGCTTGCCAGAGAACGTGAGGTTCATTATGTCCTAGGCCGAGCTGATTTAGTCTTGTACAAGTCTTCTGAAGAGTCATTACTTTCTGATATTGTCATTGAATTTAAGGTCGCACGCCAAGGTGAAAACGTTCTCAAAAAGCTCGCAGCAGGTGCTAAACAAATTGTAGACAAGCGCTATGGCATTAGTTATAAGAACCCTGATCCTGTGCGCTACTGTATTGTATTTAGCAATGATCTCAGGCAAGTTGGAGCCATCGGTGCCGTGAAAGGTGATGGAAGCTATGAAGTAACCTATCTGTCAAGCAAACTCACTAAGCGCGGCACACTAAGATCCATGTACCGCAAAGCGACAAGCAAAGCCAAGAAAGATAAGCGCGTATCGTCATCAGATAAGGACTAACCTGCTTAGCTATACGCATGCCTAGTATATTGATTCTTAATTAACCTAAGCGATAAAGGAGCCCCCAATGATCAAACATATGAATGCTCATGGGATGCTTCTTTATTAATGAAATTAGAGATCGCTATACTAGTATGAAGTTTAGTCATTGTATTCTTTGGCAATGTCGATGAACAGAATGTAGACTGCGCAGACATTGCCTTGAGCATCATAGGCAAAATAGACAGGATAATAGCCATCGCCCCAGCCAGAGGTGAACATCACAATGGAGCTCTCGCTATTTGGGACAGTGTAATTAAGCCACTCGCCATGGCTTTGCTGATAGTCAGGATGGAGCTTGGCGTTTTCACAAAGCAAATCGTCAAAGAGATCATTGTATGGATCAATATCCGGATCTTCTTCAAGCATACTCTCCCAAACTTTCTTGAAAGCCTTTTGAGCAGCGACGTCGGCAAAGCATCCCATACCTGCATCAACGCCAAAACCAAAGTACTCATCCTCGCCTATTTCTTCATTTAGATTCTCTTTGCCCGTCATCGCCATTTCGTAGCGCACTGCCTTAGCATCAGAGATCTTGAGCTTTGCGCAGGCATAGCGATTGCCATACTTTTGATGTGGCACGACACAAAGCTGCACGCTATATGTACCAGGTGCAATGGTCTGTATGAATGGCTCGCAATCTTCTAGCTCAACGAATGGATCGCAGGCAATAATTTGACCTGTAGGAAAGTGTGCCTTTCCAAGATCTAAAATCGCCACATCCATATTGGCAACCTTGCTCTTAGTAAAGTACTCATCAAGGTCGACTTTGCACTGCAGCTTGTCTTTAACTGACTCATACTTATCGAGCCATTCTTGAGTTAAGTTTGTCTTAGTATCCATAGCTATCATTTGACGCCTCATAGACTTATCTTAGATAAAGCATGTGACGTCATCCTCCTTCAAAGTTATATGTAAACCTATGCTGTCAATCAAGCATATTATCCAAAGCTTAGCTGTTAATTGCTCCAAGCCCACAGCTCATAATCGAGCATGGACGGTTCGCTCGTACACCTCCAGTACTCTCAAGCATATACACAAGCATGTACTGGCCCTCAAGCACATCTAGCATACTCAAGGAAGCCTAGCATGCTCAAGCATTGACAAAAACGTGCCCAGAAGCCCCGGTATGGACGCAAGCATGAGCGCAAGCTTGATGGGCTATTGAGCTTAGGTCTTTAGCTGTGATTAACTCTAGTTTACGCTACCACTCGCGCTCTCTGATAGCCTCTTCAATTTCGATATCGATGCCAAACCACTTGAGGATATACTCAACTGTTACGCCGATTGAGTCTCTAGCAACGGTCTCAATCTCGCTCTCGTTTTCGTCAAACTCTTCTTGCAAGTTGTTGATAGCAATGACGATCTCATCGAGCTTGTCCTGAATTACCTCAACATCCTGCTCACCTGTTTCTAGAAGTGAGATTAACTTGTTAAGCTCGACCTTAATCTTATCGACTAAGAAAGGTGGATAGTAATCATCACGGTACATATCAGCAAGCAGCTGATAGTTTGGATCAAAAGTCTTCATGACAACTCCTAATATTGCCAGCAAAATCTTCGAGACGCATTCAAGGGAAGACGTGGCGCAACTTTGCTAAAGCTATGTGCCTTGAGGGCATGCCGAGGGGCCCACGCTTGCTTGCTCTACTAGTTTTGTTGTTTTTTTTGGTTTTGTTGGTTTTGTAAGGCTGCAGCTAGGCTTAAGCTAGAGCCTAGCTAGCTATGAATTTAGGGTAGATAACACTTACCTACTCATCCTGCAGCGTGAGCCTCACTTGGCTCAAAGCTCAGAGACAATATACTCTTTGTATGAGTAGCTGTATGACATGCAAACAAGTAATTAATTGCGCTATTGCACGTACTCATGAATTAGCAAAGCGCAGAATGACAATTTATGCAGCAGCTCCTTGATAGTGTACTTAGTTAGGCAATCAATAGCTAATAGCACTGCAGCACCAGCCACACCTTGTCAAAGCGCCGTGCGATTAAGTCATCTTTTTGAATGAAGAAGTAGATATGGCCGCAATCGCCCCACATCAGCTCAAAATCATCAGTCTCTACTGTATCGAGCTGAAATAAGAGCATCCAGCGGTCAGTGGATGATTTTTCTGCCTCGTTACGAATACTCTTTGGGACATCCTTGTAGCCATCGCCTAATTTGTAGCCTTGAGAGACGAGATCGCACTCTGAGAACATACTGCCTTGTATAGTATTTGGCCAGCCAAGCAATTGTGAGTGATTCTCATCATCATTGTATGCCCCCATTTCTTCGTAGATTTTTTCGACTTTAGCGTCGTCCTCATCACGAATTTTAGGGCAAACTTCACTGATGTCTTCCCATTGCGGATAGCTATCTTTCTTCTTTAGCTCAATCTTGAGGCAAGGCATAATGAAATCTTCGTCCATATCGCTTGGAAAGACTGCTGCCCTAAGCTTGGAGACGTCCTCAAAATAATATACACGCGCACAACCTTTATCCTTTGGATCAAAGCCCCAACGCTGAGTATCAAGCTCATAGAAAAACGAAAGTATGCCGTGATCTGGCAGAAGATGTTCTTTGTCCAACTCGACTAATTCGCTGCAGTTAAACTGAGCTAAGAAGGACAGATAACGCTCCTTAGTTTCATAGTATCGGTCACCTGTGGTAAAGGTTGGCCAGACAAAATCTTCAGGCACATCAGGTACACCGCCAAAACGGCTGCCGCCTAATTTGTATTCTTCTTCATTGCCAATGTTCAAACCAATGGCTTGCTTACATAACTCAAGCAGCTTTGCTTTGACATCCATAGTGCACCTCATAACTAAACTACAGCCAAGCGCCATAGTCCATGCCTTGCTAAAACATAGTCCATATGACTAGCTTAGTTAGAGTAGCACCATACGTTCACCTTGATTGTTCAGCGCATTAATCTTTTATGGCGAAACGGCAAAGATGCTTTAGTTCACATTTTTGCTTTAATGCCATTTTACCCGAGCTAGCCTTGGGGATGCTCTTTAAAAATCTAATTTACCTTAAATCTTTCTAGCATGGATTTCGTCTACAACTTCTTTGACTAGTTTTGAGCAATAGTCTTTCGTAAAGATGTACTCATATATCAAAACTAATATTAAAGTGTGATCCAAGGATCACGGTTTAATGAAGATGCTAGTGACAGAGATCAAATTATGATCAAATAATGAAAAATTTGGCCTTGCACTTTTTCATTAAGAATATGTCACAAGATACTTTCGCTCCTTCAGAAAAGCTAAGAGAGTTGGCTAAGGAATATCCTTGCCATTCTTTTGGCCTGCCTGAAGACTGCCTTGAAAGTAGAGTGAATGAATATATCGAGTTATTCAAAGAAGACATACTCTGTAAGACTAATGAGATTATTGATGTTGAACATCATATTGCTCACTTAAGAGTTGATATTGATGAAATCTGGAGAATATATAACAACACACCACGTGAACTGATAATGTGGATATCAGAAAGCCTCTGTGTAATTAGAAGAATGCTTACTGACCAAAGGTCAGAGACGTTTGTTGTATATCCTTTAGATGTCCTAGTGTTTGTTATCTATATGGCTCGTTGCTTTGGCCATACTAGAGCGGAGCACATTGTTCAATGGTATCGCCAATATAACCTTGCCTTACAGTTTCTAATTCCAGGCATACCAAGTCCAAAGCATAGGTTAAGTGTAACTACGATTAACACTGTCATGCGCATGATTAGTGAAGAGCAAATGGAACAGCTCCTTCGCTCATATTTCACTGCAGCTAAAGAGATCCTACACTTGCTTATGGAGACTGAAATAAAACGGTATAGGGACGCAAATAACTTCAAACATGTAGTTGCTTTTGATGGGCAAGAGCTCAAAGCCTCGTTCCTCAGTGGAGAAAAGAGTCGACGTCGTAAAGGTGCTATTGCAGTAACAGCCTATGATACAACTACAAACCAAGCTTTAGCTGCTACTAGAGTACATAACAAAAACAATGAGACAGTAGGAATATTAAGAATCTTACCTAACATTGATGTTAGAGGGAAACTTATTTCTTCCGATGCTTTAAATACCGTTGCAAAAATAAGCGAGGCCGTAATAAACAATGGTGCAGACTACCTTTTCTGCATAAAGTCTAATGGTGGTAACCAAAAGCTTTTTAAGCAGACAAAAGAACTTTTTAACACAGAGATGGCACAGAGCAATAATCAAATTATCCGTGCACCTACTCTCACAGAAAAGGCACATGGAAGACTTGATCAATATGATATATGCATCTTGCCTGCCTGCTTGCTACCTTTAAAGCCTGAGGAACTACACAAGGGATTACAGACTCTTGTTTGTTATACAAAAACAAGCTACCGTTTGGTGAAAGGTGTGATTGATGAAGCTAAATCATCTATAAATGCTCGCTTCTATATAAGCTCATTGCCATTTAGCCCAGAAACTCTAAATCAGATTAAATTCTCAATACTAGATTACTGGTCAATTGAGTCGAGTCATCATGGCCCACTGGATAACAAAAGGGTATTTGATCAAGACTCTATTCAATCATGCAATGAGAACTACCTAGGCAATAGCATCACCCTTAATAAGTTAGCCTATAACTTCATTAGTTATAAAAGAGCTATTATGGCTGCGGCTTCTAAAAACAAAAAGCCACCAACATTTGAAAATGTATGCAAGCACTATGCAGATAGGCAGTCCATGATTTCTGGTCCGATAGCTTTGCTTTTAGATTTATACGAATACTTCAATCAAAACTAGCATAGCTAGGAAAGAAATTCTCGTTACTTCTCAAAGACCCATCCATATTTGCGTTAAACCCGCTATTCTTCGATATGAGCTACAAAGATAGTTGTAGTTCATATCTCAAACATGAATATCTTTCATAAGTTCTGGTAAATTAGATTTTTAAAGAGCATCCCCAAGGCTAGCTATGGGGGTGATGTGCATTTTTTTTCGGTGAACGAGAAATGTGATCTAACCACATTCCGCCGTTTCGCCATATAATCTTTTGATGTAAATCAAAATACGCCAACCATCATTCATGAAAAAGCTTGGCCACCTAAGCAGGCCACTTGACTACATATAGCTTTCTCATATTTATTCAGACGACCCACCTCTTTCTTAATCTCTTTCGTGCCTATTCAGACCTCTCAGGCCCTCTCAATTGTTTCTTTGCTGATTGAGGCCTCATTAGTTACCTCAATTATTCAGGACTGATGCAGCCCATTAGCCCGCTCAATTTTCTGGGCTGATTAGACCTCATTACCTCACTCAATTTTTTCTTGGCCGATTAGGCCTCATTAGACATCTCAATTTTTCTGGACTGTTCAGGCCAAACTAGACCTCATTAGGCCTCATTAGGCTTTATCAATATATTTAGAGTGCTTGGGTCTTTAGCAATGTTTACTTTGATTATTCGGCTTTTCACGGCATGGCTTAATGAGTCCGATAAGGTCTTTTGAACTTCAAAAGTTCGTGAGTCTTTCGTAACTTAATGCCATCTTTAACTTACAGGCTTCTTTGGCTGACGTGAACCTACTTATCAAACTCGCCACTAATCATGCCATTGATATAGAAAGCAGGATTGGCAATGAACTCATCCCATTTGCACAGGGGATGAAACTCGTCGTGCTCGTAATCTAAATACCACAGCTTTTTGTCTTTGGCGCTCCAAAGTAATAAGCAATCGCTATAGTTATCCATTGACTGAAGTAAGGAGAGCAGCTTTTTGCGCTTATACGTAATGACTTGTACATCCATAAGCGTATATAACTGCACCCATCTTACATATTGGCCATCTGGAAACTCTAATCGGTGCGGGCCGCTCTTTAGATAATTAAGCATCTTAACTGGCAGCTTGAATGGCCGTAACGATAAGAGCTTTTGTTGCTCGTTATGCCAATCTTCTGGCTCTAAAGATTTAAGAAAAGCTGACATCTCATCATTGCCGTTGAGTTGAGCAAGCGAGTATGGCCTATCCCCATACTTATCACTGATTTTTATGTCGGCCCCACGCTCAACTAAATAGCGCACCAGATCAAAATGATTTGCTCGCGCAGCCTCAGTAACCGCTGTAGATGCATAAGGAAAGACCATGTCTGATTTATGGTAGTTAACGTCCACACCCTTTTCACATAAGAGTTTGACTAATTGCATATCCCCATCAGATGCTGCAGCTCGCAGTGTTTGTCCTGCAAACTTAGCTACACTGATGGAAGCTTTCTCAAGCATCTCGATCACATGGTAATTTTTGGACCAACGCACTTCTTGAAAAGCACGCTCTTTTTGCTCGCTACTTAGCTTAGCTGCATGAGGGGCAAAAAGCTCAATTAACTCATCAGACCCGCTGCGTATGGCTAACAACAGCAATGCTTGCTCAGCATACAAATCAGGATTAGCACCATGCTCAAGCAGATAATGTGTCATATCAACATCACCGCGTAGCACGGCGATCTCTAAAGGATACAAGCGTGAGTACTCACTAATCTCAATGGCACGATTGACGCAATAACCATCAGTCAAAAGCTCTTTGAGTGCGTCCATATCATGATTACATATGGCTGCAGCAAGCTTAGGCACACTCTCAAAAGTACCGATATATCCAAGTTTGAACATACGCTTATCCCCTGAAAAAACGTTGAGATGCTCTTAGCTGAATGCTAGTAGCCCGTCTCTTGTGCAGTGCTGCAATGCCTATGGTATTTGCCTCAGTGCAAGAGTGAGGCTTGTGCTTATGCTTATGCTTATGCTTATGCTTGTGAATGAATGCGGTTTCATGGGTGACTAGTGCCATTGTTTTTGGGCGGCAGTCATTAGCTTTGTAAGAGGCGCTCGTAAAGTTTACGCAGCGGCTCAGGTGCGCTTTCAATAAGTTTCTTGGTATTGTTCTTTTGCTTGCCAAAGAGAGCATACATCAGTCCATCTTGAACATATTGGACAAAACTCTCGTCTTTAGCATCCTTTGCATCAAGATAATCGCCAAGGTGATCCTTGAGGTCGATAAGGGCAGTTAAGCTTTCCTCGTTGGCAATAAGCTTACTAAAGTCCTTAGCCCCCTCAAAGTTTTGCATCGACATGACACCATCAATAAATACGACCATGGTTTGTTTGGTAAAACCATACTTACGCATGTAGGCAATGATGAATTTAGCTTGCAGCGACGAGTGCTCGTCGTCGCAAAGCTTAAGATACTTGCGAACTAATGGAGTGTATTTGAAATCGGCAAGTCCCAATGCAAAGATAGCAAAGGATCCAGGCATGGCGCATTGCTCATCTGAAAGGTTGTTGTAGAACTCATCTTCTTTCATCGCCAAATTGGCATAGCGCTCTATTTTAGGATGCAAGGACTCAAAGGCTACAGCGCAGGCAAAGAGCTGATTAATACCCTTTTTAGGCAGGCCTGGTATAGGCAGATAGCTTTTGTTTGGCCCTCTAAACTCAAGTGCATAACTATCTGGAAAGTCCTCGTGTTCTAAGACTTGGCACAGATAATCTAGCACCTGCTCATAGCACTGAGCACTATCTTCCTTTGCCTGAATACGAATCGTGGCAAAAGCATCATTAGCCTTAGCACTCATTAGCTCAGTCTTGAAAGAACGAATGTCCTTTGGCAATTTGCCAGTGCCATCTTGCTTTAATGCTTTGACCATATCTGGCCTAAGCTGACTTACTAAGGAAAAATAAAGTTGTGTAGTAACGCTCTCATAGCTAGCACCATAGCTGCTATGGCAGACAGCACTATAGCAAGCAAGCTTTAGTCTGTGCTCATCATCCTCATCAAGAGTCACATCGCTCTTAAGCGTACACGGAGAATTGCTGCTGAAGTAGCCTCTCGCACCTCTTTGAATATCAAAGTAGCGCTCAAACACATTGCTTTTAATGAACTTATCTAGTTGAAACTCAATTTCTCTCCATCCAACTAGGCGGCGCAAGGATTCAAAGAAGATATAGGCCTCATCATAATCACTTGTAGGCTCAAATCTATTGTTCAAATAGCGCTCAACTATCTGAAATGGCAAAAAGCGCTCACCTGAGTGATTGCACACTAACGTTGGAAAGTCAGTGCATCTTGCACTTGCCTTGGAGCTGAGAATATCAGCAATACAAGTATCGGCCTCAGCTAAAATACGCTTATCCGTATCTTTCTCGTGAATCAGGTGATAGTTGTACTTGTCATCTTGAGCTTTGCTATCTGTCTTCTTTGACTTATCTTGCACCATGAGAACACCTCAATAACTCAAGTTAACGAAAGTGATGCGTGCCAAACAGTATGATGAGCAACGCAACTATGGATAAACCCAAAGCAACATAGTCATGATCGAATAATTGCTTGAGCAAGGTTAAGACCACCAAGATGCCGACTATGATGATGACGCCATTCATAAACGCCTCTTGCCATAATTATCTTAATAACAGCAGCAATTGCCCTTTGCTTTGCCAGAGCCCTAGGCCAAGAGCAAGGGCAATGGCAAGTGCATGAGCTTATAGCTCTGTGCTTAGAGCTTAGAGCTTAGAGCTTAGAGCTTAGAGCGCAGACTAGCTTGTTTGGCTAGCTTGTTTTGCTAGCTTGTTTGGCTCGCTTGCTTGGTTCGCTCGCAGCCTCAGAGCACTTTGCAAGCTAGATAAATCGATTAATTACGAAATATAGCTCGCATATGATGAGGATGATGCCTAGGCAAAAGAAAATGAAACGCAGCAAACCTCGTGTCATCAAGGGTGCATGAGGTTTTCCTGTGGGATCACATAACCAATCCCAATTGCGTATGGAGCCGACTACCAAGAGAACGCCAAACAAGGCAAAGATGAAGTCACTGTACTCACTAATTAGCTTTTCTATCGTCATAAGCATCAATCCATCATATGCGCTTAAGATGATGGGGCTGTTTAAGGCACCAAAGCAAGGTGCCCTTTTGTCCCATCATCAAAGTAAAGCACATTAGCAAGATAACTTCATCAATACATACAAGACTTTAGCTTGGCTCATATGCATGAGAATCATCAGTCAAACCGGCATGCAAGCAAGCAAAATTGCATGCATGCACAATGACTAATCCCACCAGAAATACCAATGTTTAGAACGCCACAAAGTGTCTGCAAGAGCACCCACTGTTCCAGTGCCTTGAGAAACAATGTCTTCACAAAATACATATTGCTCAAGAGCAACTTCCATGGCGACATCTTTTGCAATGGCCTCAGGGAGATCAAACTCAAGTACATCATGGGTTAGTACTGCAGGAATGGCACCGTACTTTTCAAACCAATACTTGCTCACTTCCATCAGAACCTGAGTGTCAGGACACTCATTCCAATTGCCAAAAGGCACATAGGCAAATACCTCCCAAGGATGCTTGACCGGGATCTTGGCTAAGATTAGAGGTAATGTGCATTTATCATCATAGTCCCAATAGCCACCAAAGCTATCGCCATCTTCGCCTTCGTCGCCACCCTCCATTGTGCCCACAATCTCTGAGTCCCAATCAATGTCATCTTCCTTAGCATATGACATTGAAACATCGAGCATCTTATTGAGCGTGTCTTTGCCATTGCCAAGACTGAGTGACAAATGCTGCTTGCGGTAAGAGGCAACCGAATCTTTGTCAAACTCGTACATATCTTCATTGCCTTCATCGCTGTTCATGATCAGACAATCAAAAAGAGTCTCGTCAACGGCAATTAACATAGGCACATAGCCACCTTGTTGTGCTTGAGCCTTTGCCTCTTTTAAGGCCTGTAAAATCGGCGCATCATCAGTGCTTGGAGCAAAGAAGGTACACTCACAGCCTAAATAATCCATCATAGCTTGAGCAAGTTCAGGGATCTCCTGCTCAAGAGCTTTTGTATCAGCCATAAAAAACTCCTACTTTCACAACACGAAAAGCGCACTGCCAAAGCAAATTACGACAGCACACCGTCAAGCTTGTACAACATGCCTTGGCAAGGTACGAACTATAGCTAAATTCCCACGGACTTGTCCGTGGGGTTGGATGGTAATGAGAGCAAGATGCTACTTGCAACTTGCCTATAAAACACGGCATGCGCAAAGTTGATTGCTCTTGCCCACCGCTCCAAGCACTCTAAGCACGACTTATTTCCCATCGCCAAAAGCGCTTAGAGCATGGTTTATTGCTACTCGCCTCAAGCGCTATTACCGTGTTTTTTTACACGCTTTTGGTGGTTTAAAATACTTGACCTTGAGTGTTTGCTGAGTTGGGTTGGCAACACCTTTTGAGCGTGTAATAGTGTGCATGTCCGTGGCATTAGGGCCGATGGTTCCACCATCTTCCAAGGTGATCTCATTGGAGATGACATGGTGTGCAAGATAATAGACAAATTGGTGCAATTGCTTAGGCTCACAAGCAGCGTCTAGCACCTCGATTTCCTCTTTGCCAAATAAATCAAGGCCACATGTGTAGGCGCACATGCCATTCTTGCTCTTGTACAGACCAATCCAAATCCAATTGCTAATCGGCAAAATGTCATATTTCATGATATTTGCCATATCAGCATAGAACTCTTTTTGAATGATGACATAGTTGAAGTAAACCGCACTTGCCGATTTGAGCGCACAGCATGCTGCTGCAATCTTGGCAAAGAGCATGGCTCGATCAATAAGCTCACTTTCCTTGTCAACCACGACAACTTCGAAATGTGCCTTATGCTGTTTAAGTGCTTTATGCGCATCAGGCCACATGAAATTGTTTTGCGCCGCATACTCAAGGTTTTTCTGAGGAAGCTTGCATGGCTTGTATGAAATGAATGCCAACATCTTGCCTTGTCGAATATATAAAGCCTCAGACTCAGCGCTATCTTCTTCATCATCTTCTGTAAAAGCTGGAACGCTACCTTCGAGCACATCGACAATGCCCCATTGATTTTTCAAACTCTCAATCAATGCATCTTTGTCAAAGCCGAGCTTATCAAGCATGATTGAGCAGATAAATTGGCCCTTGCGATTGACTGAAGATGCGTCACCATCCTCAGAGTCATCAGTGTCATCACCGCACTCAGTGCCTTCACTTTCATCGGAGTCATCAGTGTCATCACCGCACTCAGTGTCTTCACTTTCATCGGAGTCATCAGTGTCATCACCGCACTCAGTGTCTTCACTGTCATCAGTGTCATCCAGATTATAAAACCCATCCATAAGCTTAATGAGTGGTACAGAGCGTTCTTCGATCTCTTCTAGACACTCTTTAATTAGCTCTTGAGCATTCTTATCCTTAGGATCTAGCTTAGCCCATGTTTTGGCATAAGCAATGGCTTGTTCTTGTTGACCATATAATAAATGGTAGATATAGGCCATGAGGCTATGCCACCGAGCTTCTTTTTGACCCTGAGATTTGAACTCCTTTAACAGCCTAATAGAACGTAGCAAAGCTTGATCGCCCTTGTACTTTGGTGCTTGATTCAATTTATCGCCCACAGTGGCGTAGCCTTGCAAAGCCTTTACTAAAAGATAAACATGGTTAACGTCCCAGTACTTGCGATCGACAGTCTCAAGAGCTGCAATGCTCTTTGAGTACTCGTTGTCATCATTTAGATCTTCAATTTGCGCATAGAATGCTTGAGGATGTTGAGGGTCGTAGACGAGTTCTTGACTAGGCTCAGTCATATCGATACTGTCAGTTACATAATCATCTTTTGCGAACCATATGACATCGTAATCGCTCTTGTGCCTTAATTGCCCTTGATTTCTGGCTGGCTTTTTGAGGATCACTGAGCCTACATTCATGCGGAATGTATGGAAAACGGCATGCTCGATCTTGCTATCTTTAAAGAAAGCTTTGGCAGCATCTAAGAATGGGAAATGATCCCAGACCAGTACATCCACATAACCAAACTCTACGCCTGTAGCAGAACCAAAAACTTTGACCACATCATCAAGTCCATCCTGGGTCAAATACTCCTCAAAGGCCTCACGGAAGGCACAGATCTGATCAGCACGCTCATCCTCATCAAAGCTGTCTAATGAGAAGGCAATAAATCCAGCCACAACACCGTCATCATGCAGCTTGTCTATAGCACTCTCGTCATCGTTAAAGTAGCCATCCATAAGATCTGGCACAAAAGTTGTGCCTGCCACAATATCATCGCGCCATATCTTAGATGGCTCTTCAACGACGTTGCTTGTGTATCTGTAAAGATTGGTCTCAAGGTACTGCTGATCATCGATATTTAGATCACCGCACACTGAGATGAGTATATTTTGAAGGTCGCAAAGAAGAAGATGCTTATCTGACTTTGGCTCATCTAAAAGCTCAAGCTCTCGGACATAGTACATATAAGCAATCTCGCCTATAGCTGTGTATATGATAGCTTCAACTATCTTTGAGGCCGCCTTTAAGCTATGAGCCATTACTCCCTTAAGTTTTGGGCAATAAGCTGAGAGCTTAAGCTTGCCTTGACCCGTAGATAGCCATAGCTGCAGCTCATCATTACTGATCGCAACATCACCCACCATATGATAATTATCATTAGTAGCAGCTCTACCAATAACAATGTCCCAATGCTTTAAGACAGCCTTTGGCGCATGTTGTTTTAAGTAGCTAAGCTCCAGAAAGGTGATGGAATTGCCTAAAGGGCTAAATGTAAGCTCATACCTACTGCCATTAAAGCCTATAGAGAACCCAAAATTATGAATAACGTCTCTGAAGATCTTAATGGCCATATCACGCGCTTTTTGGCGCTTAAGCTGCCTGTTTTTCTTAGCCAATAGACTGCGGATTTCTTTTTCTTGATCGGCAAAGGTTAACCATGCCATGAGGACACGGGTTCTAAAGTCGGGCTCATATCTCGGTAAGGTTAAGCTCATGATGCAATTATAAATGAATACATAGCAATCTTTACCCGCATGCTCAATATCAATGGCCTTCATAAAATACTTACGTGCAGGGCCCTTCTTATCAAGAAAGTAATGGGCATAGCCCATACTATAGTTCCAAATATAGCTCTCGCCCATGAGCTCTTCGTGCGGCTTTAGCAGTGAAATTGCTATGTCTAGCATGTAGCTGCCGTTCTTGGTACGTACGCCGAGATTATTGAACGCCCTTGCAAGCTCACAATCCATTTGTGGGGTACGCTCGCTAGGATCTATGGCATCAAGCTCCTTAATGATCTTGTCGAACTTTTTTTCTTTATGCCACTTTTGGCACTTCTGTAAGATATCCATTGTCACCTCATAAGAAACTGACACATAGACCTGATCCTTTTAGAAGGGGGCAGAAGTGCCGACTTTCTTGCTAAGTTAGTTAGATTAGATGATCGTCTTGCGACTCAATATTGATAATAACATTGATTAGGACGAGAAAACCCTACCACGCCTTGCTACTCATAGCTTAATGCGCTCTAAGCATGGACTATTGCCCGTAGTCAAAAGTGCTCTTAGCCGGACTTATTTCCCATCGCTCCAAGCACTCTACGCAAGACTTATTTCTCATCGCTCAAAGTGCTCAGAGCATGGTTTATTACTCATCGCTCACAGAGCTCTAACCGTGTTTTCTTTACTCGTCGCTCAAAGCAATTTCGTCTTGTTCTTCCTCGCTCTTAGCGTTTTTGAAAAACTCGACCTTGAGTGTTTGCTGACCTGGGAGAGCTACACCATCTGAGCGTGTAATAGTGTGCTTGTCCGTGGCACTAAAGCCGATGGTTTCACCATCTTGCAAGGTAACATCATAGGCGATGACATAGTTTGCAAGATCATAGATAAAATCGCGCAATTGAGCCGGCTCACAAGCTGCATCTAGCACCTCGATTTCCTCTTTGCCAAATAAATCAAGACCATATGTGTAGGCGCATAAGCCATTCTTGCTCTTGTACAGACCAAACCAAATCCAATTGTTAAGCGGCAAAATGTCATCTTTCATGAGGTTTGCCATATCAGCATAGAACTCTTTTTGAATGATGACATTGTTGAAGAAAACCGCACTTACCGATTTGAGAGCACAGCATGCAGCTGCAACCTTGGCAAAGACCATGGCTCGATCCATGAGCTCACTTTCCTGACCAACCACGGCAATTAAGATATGGGCCTTATGCTGTTTAGCGGCTTTATGCGCATCAGGCCACATGTAATTGTTTTCTGCCGCATACATAATGTCTTTTTGAGGAACCTTGCATGGCATGTATGAAATGGCTACAAACATCTTGCCTTGTCGAATAACTAAAGCCTCAGATTTTATATCATCCTTAAGTGCCTGTGCCTCAGAGTCAGCGCCATCATCACCATCGCAATCTTCTGCAGCGCCAGCTTCTGCATCAGACTCAGCCTCTGCAGCAGCTTCAACGCTATCGTCGACCTCATCGACGATACCCCATTGAGTCTTCAAAATCTCAAGCAATGCATCTTTGTCAAAGCCAAGCTTATCAAGCAAGATTGAGCAGACAAATTGACCCTTGCGATTGACTGAAGATGCCTCACCGTCCTCAGAGTCATCCGGCTCATCAAACTCATCCATAATATCAATGAGTGGTGCTGAGCGTTTTTCGATCTGTTCTTGGCACTCATTAATTACCCTTTTAGCATCCTCATCCTCAGAGTCTAGCTCAGCCCATGTTTTGGCATAAGCAATGGCTTGTTCTTCTTGACCGTATAAGTACTGATAGCCATAGGCCATACGCATATGCCAGCGTGCCTCTTTTTTACCCTGAGCTTGAAATTCCTTTAGCAGTTTAAGGGAGCGTAGCAAAGCTTGATCGCCCTTGTAGCTTGACGTCTTATCCAATTGATCGCCAATAATGGCGTAGTTTTGCAAAGCTCTAACTAAAAGATAAGCATGGTTAAAGTCCCAATACTTGCGATCGACACTCTCAAGAGCTGTAATGCTCTTTAAGTATTCGTCATCATCATTGAACTCGTCAATTTGCGCATAGAATGCTTGAGGATGTTGAGGATCGTAGACAAGCTCTTGACTAGGCTCATTTGCTTGCTCAGTCATATCAAAAGAGTCAGTTTCAGCATCATCATAAGAGCCTAGTGCGTCCGTGACTTCATCTTGTTCTTGAGCGGCTAAATTATCTGCATCATCTGCTTCTTGATGATCTTGTGCGTAGCAAATGCCATCATCATTAGACTGAGGATTAACTTGTTCTTGATCTTGGGCATCTTCCTCAGCCTTCTTGAGGGTCACTGTACCTACATTCTTGCGGAATGTATGGAAAACGGCATGCTCGATCTTGCTATCATCAAAGAAAGCTTTGGCAGCATCTAAGAAGGGCACAAGATCCCAGACCAGCACATCGACATACCCAAAGTCTACGCCTGTAGCACCACCAACAACTTTGACCACATCATCTAGTCCATCCTGGGACAAATACTCCTCAAAGGCTTCGCGGAAGGCAAAGATCTTATCAGTACGCTCGTCCCCATCAAAGCTGTCTAATGAGTAGGCAATAAATCCAGCAGCAACACCGTCATCATGCAGCTTGTCTATAGCACTCTCATCATCGTAAAAGTAGCCTTCAATAAGCTCTGGCACACAAGTTGAGCCTGCCACAATATCATCGCGCCATATCTTAGATGGCTCTTCATCGACCTTTCTTGTGTATCTGTCAAAATTGGTCTCAAGGTACTGCTGCGCGTCGATATTTAGATCACAGCCCATCGCGCTGAGCTTATTTTGCAGGCTGCAAAGAAGAATATGCTTATCTGCCTTGGGCTCATCTAAAAGCTCAAGCTCTCGGACATAGCGCATATAAGCAATCTCGCCTATGGCTGTGTATATGATAGCTTCAACTACCTTTGAGGCAGCTTTAAAACTATTAGCCATTACTCCCTTGAGTTTTGGGCAATAAGCTGAGATCTTAAGCTTGCCATTGTCCTCAGATAGCCATAGCTGCAGCTCTTCATTGCTAAGTTCAACATCACCCACCATATGATAATTATCATTAGTAGCTGCTCTACCAATAACAATGTCCCAATGCTTCAAGACAGCCTCTGGAGCATGTTGTTTTAAAAAGCTAAGCTCTAGCAAGGTGATGGAATTGCCTAAAGGGCTAAATATAAGCTCATACTTGCTACCATTAAAGCCGACAGAGAATCCAAAATAATGAATACCGTCACTAAAAATCTTAAAGGCCCTATCACGCGCTTCTTGTTGCTTAAGCGGCTTGGTTTTCTTGCCCAATAGACTGCGGATTTCATTTTCTTGATCAGCAAAGGTTAACCATGCCATGAGGACACGGGTTCTAAAGTTGCGCTCATAGATTGGTAAGGTTAAGCGCTTGATGCAATTAGAAATGAAGGCATCGCAATCTTCATCATCAGGCTCAATCTCACTGGCCTTCATAAAATACTTAAGTGCGGGGCCATTCTTATCAAGAAAATAATGGGCATAGCCCATACGATAGTTCCAAAGATAGCTCTCACCCATGAGCTCTTCGTGCTTCTTTAACAGCGAAATTGCTATCTTTAGCATGTAGCTGCCGTTCTTGGCACGTACGCCGAGATTATTTAACGCCCTTGCTAGCTCACTATCCATTTCAGGGGTACGCTCGCTAGGATCTATGGCATCAAGCGCCTTAATGATCTTGTCGAACTTTTCTTCCTCATGCCACTTTTGGCATTGTTCTAAAATATCCATGTAACCCCCAAATCGTATCTACTGAGCAAGCTAAATGCAGCTGCAGCATCTTGCGCAATCTATGTGGCTAGAAGCTCCTGCCGAATCATAGGAATCTATATCTGCTAGAAACACCTGCAGTATCATGTTCAACCTATGTTGCTAGAAGCACCTGCCGAATCGTGGCAATCCATGTGCGCTCATGGCTTAAGTGGCCATCTTCATTTAGCTAAGCTTACACAAACATTAGCGCCACTGTTAGGCCATCACAACCGACAGAATGTGTTTTTTAGATGACTGTCAAAACTAAATGCTAAAAATATGTCTCACATCGTGCATATCCCCATAGCAATAACCGATATGACAGCATTAGCTCTATGATGTACAAAAGCTTGTTAGCCTACGCTGCAGCAAGACAAAACTGCATGAACAAATCTTTTATGAGGCAAAGTAGTCCAATTTAATGATTCATTGAGTACGAGTAGATCCATTACCTTTGAGGGTGGATTAAGTGAAGTGCCATTTTGCTACGTATCCATAAGTAGCTTGATTTTGTAACGACGCATTAGCTGGCAAAAGTAGCACTATCTGCAATGCCTTCTGTTTTGGTCACTGATGCTGTGAGGATATAGCTGTAGTTAGTGCTACAGCTATTGTTTGCGGGGGAGATATTTAACATGGCAGTCAACATTTCATTGACTATCGGACTAAGTGAAGTGGCTTTTGGGTATGGCCAGTTTTGATTATGGGGATGAAGTATAGCCCCATAAGTTTTGTAGATATGGTGCATACAGCCGCAGCGCCAGGCCTCAGAAAGTGATTATTGAAGCCTGGTCAAGGGATAATTAATCGCCTTGCAATGCGTCTAATAGAAGGTTACAAAGAGATAATGATGTTTGATGACTAAGAAAGCTCAAATACAGTCATCATTTAACGAAACGATCCCCTGCTTTATCGCCATTTCAGCCACCTAAACCATCTGCCCTTTTTACCAAATGATTTATCTAAAATCTCGATTAAAGCTTCAACATCCAAGCATTTCTGCTCAGCCAAAAATGCTCTGACCATCTCCTTCTTTACAGGTTTATATGACCTAATAAAACTTTCCCTTAAATTTTCCATAAGCTCCACGTACTGAAATGCAGGGTCGCGCAAACTTTCCTTTCTTTCAAGCCACATAAGAAATATTTCACATTCTGCATTGTCAGAGTCTATCTTTGCCCATTTTTTAGCATATTCGATGGCTGTTTTGTCTTGACCAGAAACAGAACTCAAGGCTAATGCCATAAACTTATTCCATCGAACATCGTTTGTGCCCTCGGACTCATATTCCTTTAATAAGTCGATGGCTCGTAAAATAGCCCGCTCCGCTTTGTATTTATCGACACGACGCATTTCATCACTACGTATACCGTAGCATAACAAACATGCGACAGTATTCATGGCGTGTTTAAAGGTCCAATGCTTGCGTTCTAGCCCCTCAAGAATATAAACAAGCTCACCAAACATCGCTAAATCATAACAATTAAGCATGATTTCTACGCATTCTTTAGCCCCTTCGTGCTTATAAATATTTTTGATATGGTCTAACATTTCGTTATTGTTTAGGCTATCTTCTGCATTTTCGTTAACTTCTTGACTATCTTCTTCTAGCTTTCTTTTTTCCCTAAATAGCATGGTTATGCTGTTCTCAAGATTTATTGCCGCTTGAAATTCTGCTTCTAGTTCGAACTTTTGGTCAGAACCCACAATACTATCAGCGTACTTGATGGCCTCATAACTATTTGCGAAACGCTTTTTATCGAGAGGCAGATCATCTACTAAAGCCAGCGGTAAAGTGTCCCCGTCTTTTATAATAATAGTTTTGGCACCAGTGAAAAAAGTACGAAAATAGACTTTATCAACTCCCTGATCTAAAAAGAAATTTTTCGCCTCATTTATAAAGCCTTCATAATCCCAAACAATTAAATCTAAATAGTTATACTTCAGACCAGTGGCTCCGCCTATAATTTTGGCAACAGCTTGCCTACCGTCCGCTTTCAAATATGAGTCAAATGATAGACGTAAGTTAAAAATTTCTTTGCTGACGTCATTTCCTGTTGAGCTGTTTAAAGGAAACGCAATGAATCCCGCACTCATACCATAGTGGTCAAACCTTTTTAAGGGTATTTGATCGATATTTGGAAAGGGCATATATAAGCCGTTTAAGCTATGATATATGCATGCATCTGCATGATCCGGACATGTAGTTTTTGTATTACGCTAACCACAAAAGTTAACGGTA
>NZ_CABTML010000092.1:0-6796 GCF_902485895.1 uncultured Anaerobiospirillum sp.
TCACCTGCCGTTTTCGGTGCTATGTTCCAAGGCGCTATGAACAAAGAAGAGCGCCGCAACATGGGTGCTCACTATACCTCAGAAGAGAACATTCTCAAGCTCATTAAGCCATTGTTCCTTGATGATCTCTATGCTGAGTTTGAAGAACTAAAGAAAAAGGCTGAGCCACTCAAGTTAGGTGCTGCCACTGCCAAACGCGCCGATAGCTCTCGTCGTAAGAATTTTGCCGTACGCAAAATGTTCTATGACTTCTTAGAACGAGTAGGCGAGCTCAAGTTCCTTGATCCTGCATGTGGTTGCGGTAACTTCCTCCTTGTCACATACAAAGAGCTACGTACTCTTGAGAATGCAGTCTTTGACTACATCAACGAAGGTGCCTTTACAGACTCCTTTATCAACATTAATCAGTTCTACGGTATCGAGATCGAGGATTGGCCTGTTGAAATTGCCCACGTCTCTATGTGGCTCATGCAGCACCTCATGAACCAGCAAGCTAACGCTCGCTTCGGCTCAAATATCTCATCCATCCCATTAAAATCCTCAGCAACAATAGTTAGAGCCAACGCCCTTACCACCGACTGGAACGACATCCTTCCAGCGTCAGAGTGCAGCTACATCCTTGGTAATCCACCGTTTGGAGGCACTACATACACTACTGATGAGCAAAAACAGTGGCTTAAAGATGTCTATCCTCCAAAATACAAGCTTGGTCTAGCAGACTTTGTAACAGGATGGTTTGTAAAAGCATCTGACTACATGCTGCAGAATAAGCATGTGCATACAGCATTTGTAGCAACCAACTCAATCTGCCAAGGCGAGCAGGTCAATACTCTATGGGGATTGCTGTTAGACAAAGGTATACATATCAACTTCGCATATAAGCCGTTCCAATGGTCTAACGATGCAGCAGGCAAGGCTGCTGTTTTTTGCGTTATAGTTGGATTCTCATATAAAAATCAGCAATATCCAATGTTTTATACAGTAGATGCAAAGTGTAGCGAGCTTGCAATAGAGCAATGTACATGTATCTCTCCGTATCTTACAAACTGTACAAAGCCTGTAATAGTTGAAAGAAGAAACAACCCAATTATTGATGGGATAAACCTAATCTTTGGTAACAAGCCAGCTGATGGCGGTAACCTTATTTTGTCATATGATGATGGTCAGAATCTAATTCTTAAACATCCTGAAGTAAAACCATTTTTAAAGAAGCTAGTTGGTAGTAGTGAGCTTATGAAGAGTGAGTTTAGATACTGCTTATGGTTAAAAGATGAGGACAAGGAAAAATGGTCTCAAATACCAGAGATCATTGCTCATGTTAATGATTGTGCAAATTGGAGAGGAGCTCAAGTAAAGACAGGAGATGCTTACAAGCTCCGTGATATCCCTTGGAGCTTTAGAAGCCAAACTAATCCAGAAAGAGCTCTTGTTGTTCCGAGAGTATCATCTGAAAGACGTAAATATGTGCCTATTGGATTCGTTAAAAAAGACACGATAGTAGGCGATAGTGCTTTCTTGCTTCCTAATGCAACTTACTACGATTTTGGCGTCCTAACGTCTCTCATGCATAACGTCTGGATTAGGTTTACTTCTGGCAGGTTAAAGTCTGACATACGTTACTCTCGCGACATGACATTCAACACCTTTGTGTGGCCTGAGGTTAGTGACGAGCAGCGTGACGAGATCGATAAGCTTGCTAAAGAGATCTTGCTGACTCGTATCGATTTTGAAACTCAGTTTACTCTGGGTGAGATGTATAACCCGGAGAACATGCCTGATGAACTTAAGGATGTTCATAATAGACTCGATGCTGCAGTTGAGCGTGCTTATCGTGAGGAGCCTTTTAAGGACGATGAGGAACGCTTGTCTTTCTTACTTGACCTTTACTCTAAAGCGATTGCTGCTGAGGAAAAGGAAAAGTTAAAGAGCGCCAAGCCAAAGAAAAAGAAAGCTACCGTTAAAGCTGATAGTTAAGCACTACTTAATAATTAAGTAGATGATTTTTGATGAGTCAAACATAAGAGGATTGAATATGAGTGAGCAGCACAAGGGTGAAGAGGTTGCTGTAGGCAGACTGCAGGTACATAACGTAGGCTCTTATAGCTTTTCACAGACTGGCCAAAGTTCTGCGGCAAATGCTATGGGTATGCGTGAAATGCAAGCTCGTGCTTTTGAAAAGCGAGACTCTCAGTACTTACTCATTCAGGCACCACCGGCTTGTGGTAAATCACGTGCTCTTATGTTCTTAGCTCTTGATAAGGTCATCAATCAAGGCATTAAGAAAGTCATCATATCCGTGCCTCAGATTGCTATTGGCTCAAGCTTTAATGACACTGAGCTAAGTAAGTTTGGCTTCTTTGCTGACTGGCATTTAGATTCAAAGTACAACCTTTGTGCACCTGGTGGAGAGACTCAGAAAGTAGCTCAGGCTATTAAGTTTTTAGAGGATGATAACGCACACTACCTTTTATGTTCTCACGCAACTTTAGTCTACTTCTATGACAAGGTTAAGGATAAGTCAGTCTTCAATCAGGCTTTAGTTGCGATTGATGAGTTTCATCATGTCTCTGAAGAAGCAGACAACCGCTTAGGTAATGTAATTCATGAGCTGATGACCAAGACATCGGCACATGTCATTGCAATGACAGGATCATACTTTAGAGGTGACAGTGTACCTGTGCTGTCTGTTGAGGATGAGAAGAAGTTTGATCGTGTTGTTTACACTTACTATGAGCAGCTCAACGGTTATAAGTACCTCAAATCATTAGGTATTGATTACGCTTTCTATGAAGGTAACTGGTTAGATGCTGTGCCAAAGCTTCTTGATTTAGATAAGAAGACTATCATCCATATTCCTAATGTGAACTCTAAAGAATCTAGCGGTGACAAGCTTAACGAAGTAGGCCAACTTATTGACTATATTGGTGAGCGCGTAGCTAGAGATCCTAAGACAGGCATCATCACGGTTAAGAGTGCTAATGGAAAGACCCTTAGAATTGCTGATCTCGTATCCGACACCATTGCAGGTATGCAGGGCGTAACATTAGCTGCACTGCGTGAACCTGAAACACTAAATACTGTTGATGTAATTATTGCATTAGGCATGGCCAAAGAGGGCTTTGATTGGCCTCAATGTGAATATGCTTTGACAGTAGGCTATCGTTCATCATTGACCGAAGTTGTACAGATTATAGGTCGTGCTACACGTGACTGCCCAGGCAAAGAACACGCTCAATTTACTAACCTCGTAGCCATGCCTACAGCAATGGTAGATGACGTAACTGATGCAGTTAACAGTCTCCTTAAAGCTATCACTTTATCTTTGCTGATGGAGCAGGTGTTAGCTCCTAACGTACATTTTAAAAAGCGTGGTGAAGTCGAGCCTACAACTCCAGAGCAAAAAGAGCAGAAAAAGATCGAGAGTATCAAGAAGAAGATTGGTGATCAGATTGAGATCACCATTGATGATGACAGCATGTCTGATGATGCTCTTAAGATCATCAATGAGGAATATGCCGATATTGTAGCTAAGGTGATTAACTCATCTAATACAGTCAAAAAGGCTATTGCGAATGGTGGTGATGATATTTCCAAGTTATTAGTGGCAGAGGATGTTTCTTCTGTTATTCGTGAGTACCATCCTGAGCTAAGTGATAGTGATATTGCTGCCATGTCTGAGGCTGTAGTCACTGAGATGATTATCAAGACACTGCCACTATTTAAGAAAAAAGATGACAAAAAAGTACCAGATACTCCGGACATCCCTGATAATCCAGATCAACCAGAACAACCTGTAGTGATTGTTCAAGATCATGAGAATCGAACTTTTGTGAAAATCAAAGATAAGTTCATTAA
The DNA here is from genome assembly GCF_902485895.1 of uncultured Anaerobiospirillum sp. NCBI lineage: Bacteria > Pseudomonadati > Pseudomonadota > Gammaproteobacteria > Aeromonadales > Succinivibrionaceae > Anaerobiospirillum > uncultured Anaerobiospirillum sp. The sequence continues at coordinate 3,856 of NZ_CABTML010000092.1, forward strand.
TGTTGATGAACTCGATTTCAACATGATCGGCTCAATCAATCCGTTCCAAGATGCATACATCTTTATCTCAAAGGCAGTAAAGCCAGAGCTGTTAAAGCTCATGCAAAATCAGATTAATGCTTGGCGTGAAAAGATGACTTTGGATGTAGCATTAGAGTTATGGCCTCATATTAATACCTTCAGAATAGAGCATGATCGTATGCCTGATCCTAAGTCTACTAACGACTTTGAGCGTCGTTTAGGCGTGGCTTTTGAGTACATTCTTCAAAAGAAGCGTGAGGCCAATGCAAAGGCAGCATCATCAGCTGAAGCTCACAATAGCTAAGGTGATGATATGAAGTTCAATATTGATCTGCCTGTTAAACGTCCTAAGTCACTTGATGAGCTCTTTGATAATGATCCTTATGGTCTGCTAGCAGATGTCGGCAAGTCTAAGGTGTCGATGAACGACACGCAAAAGATCATGTCTGAACTTGAGGATATTAAAGAGTTCATTAAAGAGCACCAACGTTTGCCATACGAGGCTAGCGATGACTTTGAAGAGCAGATTCTTTTCAAGCGCTATCAAAAGGTCTTGTCTGTCTATTCTGCTGCTAAAGAAGAATGTGAGGCATTGCTACCTGAGGAGCTGCGTTCAAAGAAAACTGAAAAGATCTCAAGAACTAGCATGACTCGTGACGAGGTGATCAAAAAAGAGGTTGAGGATATGCACTCACGCCTCTTTACTGATTTGGATTCCGTTTTTGCTGCAGATCCTTTAGGACTTCTTGATGATGTAGGTCAAAGTGATCTTGTCGTAGAACATGAGTACTGGCGCGACACTGATGCCTATAAAGCAAAGACTTTTGTCTTTGAGGAGCCATTAGCGAAAGCCGTAAAGTGCGCTGAGTTTGATAAGTTCAAGCGCTACTTTAATGAGGTAAAGCTTTTACTGAAGCAAAACCATGTAAAGCAGGTAAAGATAGTTGGTGGCGACAGCATTGATATCGTGCCTGGACAGTTTTTTGTGATTGATGGAGTCTTTAGCTTAATTGCCGAAGCTAGCCTCGAGGATAAGAAGACCAGCAAGGCATCAAAAAAGATTAAGTATAGAGTTAGACAAATTTTCGATAATGGCACTGAGAGTAGTCCATACAGTACATCTGTAAAGGCATCGTTCTATAAGAGCGTGCCTCCTTGTGTGCGTTTAGTTGAGAACGATGATATTGGCAGAGAGTTCTTTTCTCGCTTAGTTAGGGAGCTAGACCCGCTTTTTGAGAAGCTTGATAACGCTGGTAAGCCTGATGGATACGTTTATATCTTGGGCACTTTGAGTACCGAGCCTGTGATTCAAAAGTTCTTAGAGCATAGCCACCTTATCAAGATAGGTTATACCAGCAATACAGTTGAAGAACGTATTGCCAATGCTCAGAACGAAAGTACTTACTTATGTGCGCCTGTCAAAGTATTGCGTACCATTGCTTGTAAGAACTTTGACGCCTTAGCACTTGAGAATGCACTTCATAACATTTTTGCAGCGCATCGTTTGAATGTGACGCTTAAAGATAATGAGGGCCACACATACAAGCCTAAGGAGTGGTTTACCGTAAGTGCTGATACCGCCTGTGAGGTAGTTGAACATATCATGGCTCAAGACCTTAACAAGTATTACATTGACCCAATCCAAGGCCGTCTCAAGCTAAAGCAAAAGTAAAACTTATCTATCAAGCTATGCTTTCTGTAGTAAAGCCTATGTTTTAATGCCTGCTTATGTGCGGGCGTTGATGCAAGCCTAATGATGGAGATCTCTAGTCAAAGCTGATGATCTTTGTAGGCTGATCGGCTACCCATACATCGGTGCTCCAGGCGATTGAATCGCATACCTTTGAGTAGCTTTCCATGCGATCAAACACTGAAAGATAAGCGCACTTTAGCTTAGTTGATGATGCGATCTTATCGAGCTCTTGTTTGCGTTCAGTATCGATGTGTCCACATAAGTGATCGCATGATACTAAACACAGCCATGGCTCTTTAGGATCATCAACCTTAAGCAATAGATCTGTTTTTCCAATGAGCTCATTAGTGTTAAGGCTAAGATCTGAAAGTGCACTCTGATCTTGGTGGATCACTGAGCTGTGATCTCCTGCAATAAAGACAGGTATAGAAGCAGATGCATGCTCAGGCACAAAGCTGTCTAATACAGACTTTATTAGTTCATCTGCGATCTTAAGATCTTGGCAAGTGGTCATGTTTTCCTCGATTCTACAAACGCAAAAGGCAGCACCAACAGTACTGCCTTTTTAGAACTTGATTATTCGTCGTCAGCTAACTTACGACTATGACTTTTGAACTATTGACCCTGACCTAAGAGCTGCAGCGCAATAGTTGGACGCTGATTTGCCTGAGTCAGAATAGTCTGAGAAGCCTGCTGAATGATCTGATTAGAGGTCAGAGCAGCTGTCTCCATTGCAAAGTCGGTGTCACGAATACGTGAGCGGGCGTCGGATTCGTTCTCAGAAATTGAGGCCTGATTACGAATAGTACTTTCCATACGATTTTGTATTGCGCCAAAGGCCGCACGCTTGGAATCTACTGCATCAATGAATCTATCGATTTGAGCTAAAGTTGTTTGTGCTCGCTTAGGATCATCGACCATCCAACGTACAGTAGATAGCTGCCATTTGCCTTGAGCATCTTGTTGTCCAAAGAAGCCTTTGGTCAAATCAGCTTGTTGAATAGGGGTGTTTCCAGGTGTGTACTTATTAGGTGCAATTGCAGGATCGGCCATCGCGCCAATACCAAGAAGGGTAAATGCATCGCATTTTAAAGCGATCTCATCCTTTGCGTTAGCGCCTATGTGAAACAAATCATCCAGTCAAGTACTTTTTATACAGCAGATAGCGTGCCAGAACAGCAGCAAAAGATTTGACGCGATTCTGAGCGTCAAATCTACAAAAGCGCA
>NZ_CABTML010000093.1:0-17594 GCF_902485895.1 uncultured Anaerobiospirillum sp.
ATACAGCACCAAAACGCATGTTGCCGTTTACAGTATCAGTACCGAATGCTACGCCAGAGAGGTCAACGTCAGCACCGTAAGAAGCACCCTCAGCATTGAAACGGTCGGAGTCAACTGACTTGTACATTGGGGTTAACCATACACCGCCGTTAGCCTGTGAACCGGTAGCGGAGATAGAGGCAGCCTCAACACCAACAGCACCGACACGACCAAACATTGCATCAGCCATGGTGGTTACTGCAGCAACGGCAGCCTGCTGAGCACCAGCATAGGTTGCAGCATGAGCAGCAGCGTCAATAGCCTTATAGTTTTCAGCAGCAATCAAGTTAGCAAATAAGCCGTAACCAGCAGCTGACTTGTCCTTGAACTGACCCTGGAGCTTACCAACGATAGCGTCAGCTACAGGACGTGAGATGCCGTCATAAATTGCACCAGCTTTATCCTGCTGGAATACCAGCTTGTAAGTGCCATCGGTGTTCTTCTCACCTAAGAGCAGACCGCCTGCATACTCGATCTTAAGATCTTGAGATACAGTTGCAATCTTGTTGGTGTTATAAACGGCAAGCTTAAGAGCCTGATCAGTGCCATCAAAGTCACCAACTAAAACAACTTTTGAATCTGTACCTGTTACGGCAATCGAGCCTGAAGAAGTAGATTCGAAAGTAATAGCTGCTTTATCCTTCTTTTCACCGAAAGCCTTATCGGTCAGAATTAAGGCAGACTTACCTTCCATAGTAACCTGATTGCCCTTAAATGCACTATCAAGAGCAGCGCGGTCAGCTTCAGAATTAATTACAATACCGTTATTATCGGCGATTGTAATTGGGGCATTAAGAGCTAATGCGTTCTTTACATCGCCATTCTCGTTAAAGCCGCCATTTACAGTGAGGTAATCGGCCATCAGATCGCCAAACTCGGCATCGGTAAAGCCAATACCCATTGCTGCGTTCTTGCCAATGTAGGCCTTACCAGCTAATGTCTGAACATCTGTTTTTGATGCGTCATCAGTGATGTTTTGAACAGCTAAGAGTGAAGCTGGGCCGCCATACTCTGGATCTACAAATAATGAAGAACCGGCCTCAAATACGAAAGTATCTGCGTATACATGAGCAAATGAGCCAGCGTCCTCACCAACCTTATCCTTACCGATATCTAGGGTATTGTTAGCACCAAGAACAAGCTTGCTTACATCAATAGTAGAGTTGCCATTGAAGTAGTTAGCTTGAGGAGCAGTCGAGCTACCTGCACCAGAAATAGTAAGGGTGTTAGCTGTTACGTCACCAGAGATCTTGGCTGATTGAGTGGTGATATTACCGCTGGAACCTACATCAATAGAGCCATTTTCACCAACGCCTAAAGCTTGGGTGAATACAGAGCCATTAACAACAAGATTGTTGTCCTTCTGAACAGTAACTGTCTTGATTTCGGAAGCTGAAGCACCTACGTCACCCTTAACAGTTACAGTGCCCTTAGCTGAAGCAGTACCAACAGTGAAGCTGCCTTTTACACCAGAATCAGTCTTAATAGCGCCGATCTCGCCAGTACCACCTAATACAAGAGCGTTGTCTGCAGAGTTGAAAGTTACATTTGATAAGGCGGTGCCATCACCAGACTTCTTAGAGACGAACTGGCCATTGGCATTTGCCTTATTCAAAGTTAAAGCACCACCAGCACCTAAAGATAAGTCATTTTCAGTCTTTACGTGAACATTACCAACTGAGGCAGAAACCTGAACTGGAGTTGCGCCATTTTCAACTGTTACACCAGTGTTGTTATATGCATCGATAGATGCATTAGAAACAACCTTGTCAAGGCTCATACCTTCAACAGGCTTTGCATCACTAGTAGCAATATCGCTTAACTCTACCTCAAACAGACCAGTGAACTTAGTGCCAAAGTCACTCTTGAGCTTGTTAAAGTCAGCAACAGTCATGGATACCTTGTTCTTACCATCCATGAGCGCAATTGTAGTGTTGCCACCACCAATTACTGAGTCCTGAGCAAACTTTGTATTATCAAGAACTAGCTTGCCAGATTGATCCTTGAGTAAATCAAGCTTGTCGAGCTCGAGTCGGGCATTGTTCTGGAGTGTTAAAGCATTGCCTGATAAAGCGAAATTACCGTCACCAACGGCGTTGATAGTTGAATTATCAGCTACAACAGTACCGTTCGTAGAGTCAGCAGCTGCTAATTTACCTGTTAAATTAAGGGTGGCGTCATTCAGACTGACTACGCCCTTGGTAACAGTGATGTTTGCTGCAGTATCCCAAGTACCCTTAATGTTTAATGCCTTCTCTGTTTTAGTAGAAGCATTTACTGTTATGGTCTTAGCAGTAATTGAGCCAGACTGACCCTTGGCATCAAGAGTAAGGGAACCAGTCGCAGTAACTGATAAATCAGATGTGTCGCCAGAGGCGGTTACTGTTAACGCATCGTTTACTGTTACGTTGCCAGCATCAATACTTAATGCACCAGACTTACCAGCAGCTAAGCTGCCAAAGTTTAAGTCGGCAGCACCAACTGCAAGCTTTGCACCTTCAGTAAACTTGACGTTATTAGCTGAAATGGTAAAAGATGAACCATTGAGACCAGATTTTTCAATAGTATCCTTTAGAGTGCCAGCATCGCCACTAACAATTGTAGAAAGCTCAATTTCGTCTTCACCAACAATATTTAAAGCTAACTTACCAGTTGCATCGGCCGCTGCTACGCCAACCTTACCAGCGAAAACAGTTGCATAATCTGCAGCATCAAAAGTAAGTGATGCAGTTTTGTTGGCTGATGTTGAAATTTCAATAGTGCCTGCATTTGCTTCGATAGAACCTGCTGCAAAAGTAGCTGCACCATCCTTAATAGCTAACTTACCTGCAGTATTAGCAATCTTAATTGCTTTTGCACTATTAAAGCTTGCATCCCCCTGAACGGTTAAGGTTGCGGCAGCAGCAGAGCCAACAACAACCTTACCACCTGAAACAGTGAGGCCCTTGTTAACAGTTAAACCTGCAGCATCGGCTAATGTCACTGTGCCAGCAGTTACTTTTAATGATGAGTCCATCTCGGCATCAGTTGCTGCAGCTTCTACAGTAATCTTACCGCCGCTCAGGTTTACACCATCACCTGCTGCACCTACTTTACCACCTGCTGCTGAGAACTTTAATTCGCCGCCCTCAAGGATATCAAAAGTAGTGGTTGCTACTGTATTGTCAGTAGCTTCAGCAACACCTAAGACGCCCTTAGCCTTAATATCAATAACAGCAGTTTTGCCGGACTCGCCACCTAAAGTAATGGTACCAGCTGATAAAGTTGAAGTAGTATCACCGCTGCCAGTGATATTCACGGTGCCTTCCTTAGCTGAAAATGCACCTAAAGTTACAGTCGCGCCACTAGCTGAAGCTGAACCAATATTTAATACAGCACCAGTGCCTTTTACAGTAATAGAGCCGCTTTTAGCCGAGAAGATTGCCGCATCGCTGCCATCAGTGGTCTTAATTGCATTACCTGCTTGAGTTAATGTGATGTCAAAAACTTTATTGTTGGCAGCAACAGATCCGCTTCCACTAATTTCTACTGTATCAGCATCTTTAACAGTTTCTAATTTGGCCCAGCTATCAATTGTATCAGCCTGAGCCTGACCTGCGGCTAAAGCGGCAGCAGCGATAGCTGCAACCATGGCGATGTTGGCGTTCTTGAAAATAGCGCGGTATTGAGCCATCAGGAACTTGATGGCATTGTTTGTTTGCTTCATTCTTGAAATGAAATATAGATTGTCTATGAAGTGATGACTGCTACCTAATGCTTGTCGTGCATAAAGATTCTCTTAGCTATAACTCGTGATAGCAAAGCCTGGTAGCAGCTATATATTGCAATCTTTAATTGATTGTCAGTATATCAGCTCTATCTGTAGTTTATGTATGATGTGTAAATTGAAGCTTTCAAACCATAGCTTGCCCAAACTATGCGCAACTTTAAGATAAAGACTTGTAATGCCTGCCCACCTAAACTCATACATTCAAGAGCACGAATGCCGCGCCATAATAGCCATTGATGCTATTTGCGCTTTAGTATTGTGATTGTAGATGAGGGTGGCAATATATGGATAAAGACGCGCAGCTTATTCTTTGAGAGTTTTTCCTCAACATAGCTGGCTATATGGGATTACTTAGTCAGTCTAAACAAAGCTATGTAGTAGCCATCTGCTAAGTGATGCAGATGCTATCTTAAACACTGTATCAAGATAGAGACGATACTGGGTGTTTAGACCGTGGCATAAAAATTTCATGCCCCCCCCCCCTAGTATAATTTATATACTAATTCCCAATAAACACAGTATTTATGCGCTTTTGATGCATGGCATATAACTAGCTTCGCGAAAACTTGAAGCATAGTAACAATTTGAATTACAAAAGCACCAGCAGCTTTAAGCTGCCGACCTCAATTCTTGTCTCTTGCTTTAAATGCCTCTAAACCAGTACTCACATAAGCTCTACAGAGTCGTGAGTTCTGCATATAAACTCGCGACCTGCACCAGTACATACCATAGCCACAGCTCACTTAATCGCCTAAAGAGATCCCATACTGGGGATCTTTAACATTTAACAAGTGGCCAGAATCTCTGTGAGACCCTACTCTATGACCACCTGCTTTTTGCTTTCATGATGCCTGTGTATTGGCCTTGCTGCTTAGCTGCAGCAATGCCTCCCATGCTCACTAATACTTAAGCATCAGTGGCATTCTTTACCTTTGGCTTAACCTTTCTAAGCTTGGTTAATGGACGATTAGCATCTGCAATAAATGCGCTCTTGTCCATACAGCGCATGAGAGTCTTAGCTGAGTGCTGTTCAATATACTGCAGCTCTTCTTCAAAGAGTGGCACTACACGATAGAAGTTGACCTTACCTGAATCACCAGGCAGCTCACACAGTAATGCACGCTTACCAGCCTCTTTATCAACTGACTCATGCGGAGCTAATGGCAATAACATTGCGCCTTGGAACTTGGTACCTGGTGCTTGATAGTCATTGAAGGTAAAGATATGACCTGGACCAATCCAAGCGTTGTAGATATACGGAAGTCTTGCTAAGGCATTGAGCATAGAGATTGGCCAGCTGTCCTCATCTTTTTCTGACTCAATATCCATTGATGCTGGCAGTTCCATATACAGCTCACAACGCTCATAGTGGCGCGTGGCAGCCTCAGCATTCTCGACATCGCTAGCCTTGGTCTCTGTCTCTACTTCATCAAGATTGCGATATTGCAGCAGCTCCTCAGGTAGACGCATACGATACGCGCCCATACCCTTGGTCACAAGAATGGTATGCTCTACCCCCTGCTCTGGCTCTGCCTTGATGATGTCGATATCGATGCGTAAACCGTCATCCTTCACATCCTCAACTTGCAGATAGATTTTGCCAAAGTGCTCCTCAATATGCTCACGAATAGCCTTCTGCTGCGCAGTATGATAGCGATGTAAGTGCTTAAGCTTGCTCTTAAGCTTCTCCATGTCCTCTGAACTATGCTCTGCGCTCTCACTATCAGCATGAGCTGCAGCTGCTAGTGGCCCAGTGCTTACATGAACAGACTTTGATGATGCTTCACTATCTGATGCCTTAGTGTCTTCACTGATTGCTGCCTGCGCAGCATTAGGCTCAACAATATTTCCACTAGCCTTAGCTTCTACAGCCTCATTAACATCAGCTGCGTCTGCAGTAGCGGCGTTGCCTTGCTTACCCAGAGCTGCCTCTAAGGTATCGCGATCAGCATCCACTGCTTCCTTGAGCTTGCTGAGGATTGAGTAGAATTGATCTTCATCATTACCAGCATCAGATACTTGCTCATTCACAGCGCTATGAGATGCTGCCTCATCTTTAACGCTCTGTGCGTCTAATTCAGGAGCTGAAGCTTGTGCTTGCTTATCATCAGTACTGTGCATGACTATATCCTTTGACCAAGTTGCTATGAGAGTTTGCTAGCTTAGCATATTGATAGCTCATTTACCCAATTGCACCGCTCTTTCACGATGAGCAAGTGCGCTCTAACCACGGCAAACATGCAAGCAGCGCCCGCTCCTTAAAGACTCTATAAAGCTCTACAGGCCCGTACACCAATTCACTGCCATACGCACTGCACTCAGCTTGATGCCTAGATACTACCATCAACTAGCAAGTGCTCTGTATCAGTCAATAGCTCTAGCACGACGAAACCGCCGTCAATTAGCACATGGTCTTGCCATGCTTTACGAATGCAGTCATCAGCTTGGCAAGGTCATTTGAACGTAGACGTAATGCAGCACATAAGACTACTCCATTTACCATCAAAGCAGGATTGCGTGTGATGTTGTATTGCTTAGCTTCCTGTACGTCGGTGATATGCTTAACATCGCAAGCAATGCCTAACATCGAAGTAGCCTGCAGTGTCTCACGATACAGCTCATGACAAAGACGACAGCCATTGCCAATGACTAAAATGCTTGAGATTGAGGCTGCCTCTTGTTCAGTCATCTCTTCATCAGCAATGTCTACAGTTGCTAAAGGTGCATTTTCATCTAATGAGCAAGCTCGCTCATCTACACCACCAACTAAGCTTTGTTCTAATCCAGTGAACGCCATACCAACCTTTGCTCCCTGCAAGTTATGCAACTAAGCAGGCATTGTACGCTAAGCACTCTACAAGCCTATTGCATCTGTTACTTTTTCTCATGGGCTATGCCTGAGAGTAGACCATGAGATCTTCAACCTATCAAGGCCAAGCTGCCTTTTTAAAGTATTCAAGCCAAGATTTACTTTTACTAGCAAAATGGCCGGCCTATTTACACAAAAGGCAGCCTAACAGCTGCCTTTTTAAATGAGCCATGCCTAGTTAAGCATGGCCCTGTGTTCATATTACTACGACTATTTATCTAGTGGATGGATATTGAGCTTTGGTAAAGAATTGACAATCTTTACTGTCTCAAGACTTACTGTAATTACGCGTAAGATTAAGTTAAAGATGTACTTCTCATCTCCAACTTCAGTAGCGTAATCGTTGTAGTCATTAACGATGCCAGTTTCTTTATCCTGCTTTACGCAGCAACGCTCAACGATCCAGTCGAGACCAGACTTCTTATTAACGATGTATTCTTGTGCCTCAAGAGGAATGTTCTTGATGGTCAGAGTATCGTTATATACGATGCAGGTCTTATCCTTGGCCGCATTACCAGTCTTGCCCTTGATTTTGCCGTAAGCAAGCTTCTCTACACGGTAGTGAACGTTATCGGTTTTTTCGATGGTGCATCCTTTGTATGGAGTTACACTTTCGTAATTTACGTGAAGATCAGCTAACTTACGACCAGCTTGTTCAAAAGCCTTAAATTCAGCAAAGCTGGCTACCCTAGGAACACGTGGTCGTTCCTTAATTAAGTTTGCAGCATATGTATCTCTGTACTCAGGTGAATGCATAATGCCGTATATGTAATAAAAAACTGCATCTGCATCGATCTTGTCACCTTCTTGACCATATGCTTCTCTGAAGTGTAAGACAGCTTCTTTTTTGATAGCATCCTCACGAACATAACCATGCTCGTCCACTTCACAAGTGCCCAACATGCCAATATCAGAGGCTTTTGTGTAAACATATCGTGGATACATTTGGCATCCTGCCTCAAGCATATTTAGGTCACTAATTACATTTGTAGCAAAACAGCACATCTCTTTTGCGCCCAATCCTGTAATGCCAATTGCTAAATTCTTTGCATCGGCATAAGGGAATAGTTTAGGAATCTGATAGGTTCTACTAAGCCATGCACTACTCATATACAAATACTGTTTAACAAACGGTCTATAGACTGAGTTTACTATGAACGTATTATCAAAATCATCATAAATACGTCCTTTAATCACATCATCTCTCTGACTTTGATCCCATTTCATCATGATTGGGTCAAAGTTAATCTTAAACTTGTTTCCAAGACGAATTGCATCTTCAACCTGCGAGTTATAGAACGAAATACAGCGTGTAAAACTCTCTTGAATGGTATTTTTACTTGAGTTAAATGACCAAGCGTCTCTTCCTGTAGCGACTCCACGGGAATAATTAATGAATACAGCTAAACCATCTAGATTTTTACCATCAACTGAGATGAACTTAGCAAAGTCGTTTCTACGCTGATTTAGCCAGTCACCATGCTCATCTGGCTTAATTTCGGTAAATGAAGCACTTGTCATGCTCTTAATATGATCCAGCTGAGCAAGCTTTTGCTCACGAGTCAGATAGTCGTCAACGCAGCCAAATCTAATCACGCCATGCTCTGATGAAGCAGGGTTCTTTACTAAGATAGTTATGGCAATTGGGGCGCGAGATCCAGCACCAAAGATTTTGCCTCCTTGGCGACGAGACTCCTCTCCAGAGGTTCTTTGATTGCCTTTAAGGTGGTAGACATAGATTGAGTTAAACTCATCAGCAAAACATTTGCGGATACCATTAGCTGAGGCAGAGTCAATCCATCCAGCATTAGATACAAATGCAACTATGCCACTCTCACCAATCTTATCTGAGGCCCATCTAAAAGCCTTGATGTAAGAATCATACAGACTGTTCTTGAGAGTAATTTTTCCTGCACGTTTAACGTAGGTTTCTTCTAAACGGCTTTCGAGCTCCGGATAATGATCATTTTGATTGTTGTCATTACCACTAGTCTGGCCTGCTGAGTATGGGGGATTACCGATGATGACACGCAGTGGCAGCTTATCCACCTTTTGGCGTAATGAAGCATTACGCTGAATGTTGGAAGTCATCAGCGGCAGTACATCAGCGTCATGAGTAGCAAATGTGTCTGTTAATACGGTGACGTTATTAGCCTCGTACTCCTCATCACTGTTTGGCTTGAGCTCGTCATATACAGACTCGATGTTGATGGAGGCAACATAGTATGACAGCGGCACCAACTCAAATGCATGCAGCTCATTGCGATACTTATATGGCAATGATGCACGAGGGATGATGGTCTCATCCAACATCATGCGGGTAATGAAAGTACCTGTGCCAGTGAAAGGATCGAGGATGTGTACACCCTGATCGCCAAGACTGGTATTAAACTCCTTTTTAAGGATATCGTTAACTGAGTGATTTATGAAATCCACCACCTCGATTGGAGTATAAACAATACCAAGCTTTTCTTGCTGCTTAGGGAATGCTACCTTAAAGAAGCGATCAAAAAGATCAACGATCACGGCCTGACGATCAGCTAAAGACTTAACATTCTTCATACGATAGCCCACGCTTTCGTAGAAGTTCTTTAAGTCATTAGTAGCTACCTGCATACCATAGCGCTGCAGAGTCTCCAGCATCTGAGTGAGTGAGGATGCAATAGAGTTCTTCTCGGTAAATGGATGCTCTTTGAACAGCTCATCAAGAACCGGTTTAATCACAATATGCTGAGCAAGCATATCGATAAACTCGTCATCACTTAAGGATGCAGTCTCATCATCAGCTATGCCATCTTTAGTCAGGTGGCCATTGATAGCCGAAGACATCTCATTTTTGAAATCATCGAAATGCTTCTTTGCCTCAGGATGTTCAGTATCCTCAAGTACACGCTTGATGTTCTTTGCCTGATTAGAACAGATTAAAGCTACATCCTTAGCCCAGTCTTCCCAAGTTTTCTTATTACCAAGTTTTTTGATAATTGCTGACTTAATAGCTTGTTCAACTCTTATGACATTTTGGTCTAAATCATCCAATAGGGTTCCTTGGTGTTCTCTTTCACCGCCGCCGCCACCACCGCCGCCGCCAGATGAGCTATTATTAATCTTTCCATTCACGACGCTAATAACTTCGATTCTGTCATCAATTCTATCGAGACGACCGTCAACAAGTTCATGACTTGGATTGATAGATTTAAGAGCATTAAGTACTTGCCATACAACCTTGAACTCTTCTGAGCGATCTAAGGTCTTCTCAGGATTCTCAATATCATCAGCAACAATAGGAATAATCACATAGCCACGCTTCTTGCCCGGGGCAATACGCATAACACGGCCTACTGTCTGTACAACATCTACTTGACTCTTACGTGGAGCAAGGAAAATAACAGCATCTAATGAAGGTACGTCTACACCCTCACTTAAACAGCGCACGTTAAAGAGGAGTTTACATTCATTATCCTGAGGTTCTTCTCGCAGCCAGCTGAGTAATTCAGCTTTCTCAAGTGCGTCCATAGAGCCATCAATATGCTTAGTTGAGCAATAGAGATCATGGTCTCTAACAAAGCAGTATTCATTATAAGCATTGTCATCCTGCAAAGACTGCACTTGCTCATCAGTTAAATTCTTAAACTTAGCTGAGCGAGACAAAACATATTGACGATAATCATTAATGACCTTTTGGAACTGCCCAGCAAAGTCTTTTGATGAGGTCTTTTTTCGCTTTGCATCGTGATTAATTTGTTGCGCAAATCCAACCGCTCTACGCATATGGGTTACATCATCACCAAGTTCATCACTGATACCGTATTTGTTAAGAGCTTTCCAAGCTCCTACAGCGCGAGATGCATGATTATCAGAGAACTTATCTGCATCTTCTGCAGTGCGGAATGTATTAGCATCACCCACTAAGATAATAACTTTATAGTCTACTAGGCAGCCCATCTTTACTGCCTTTTCAAAGTTTACGGTTTTAAATGTTGGCCCAAAGGTTACCTTATCATCCATAGAGTAAAGCACTGCTGCACCACTATTCTTTTGCTCAAGAGCAGCAGTACCATAAACCTTTGGAGTTGCAGTCATATAGAGACGCTTTTTGCCTTTAACGTACTGATTGTTATGGATTCGTGTAAAGGCAGCCTCTTCATCATCAATACCATTGATTGATGCTGTTCTGTTTGCTTTACCCTTGTTCGCTTTTTTTGTATGTGACGTAGCAGAGTCTTCAGTGCTATTGTGTGCAGAGGCGTCTACGTCTGTTACACCAGAGCCTGCAAATATTGGTGATGCCTCTTTTGCCTTGGCTAACTGTGCAGGGTTAGATGCCGGGTTAAGGAGATACGCACCTGCAGTACGGTGCGCCTCATCGCAAATGATGAGATCAAACTCTGGCATTGGGTTTTCGACGCAAGCACCCTTGGCCTGATCGCCATTTTGCGCAACAGCAATAACATCAATTGACTGATAGGTACTAAAGACCACTGTCATACCACCATCAGGGCTCTGTTTACTATTAACAAGAGCCTGGTTAACTTGCTTGGCTAGGCTCTTGGCATCAGTTGTGGCCGGATAGGCAAGCTCACTTGCAGTTAAGAGCTCGTCACTCTTACCAATCTTAGAGTCTGAACAAACAGCAAATGCCGTCATTGGATGGATAGCTTGCTGCTTCCAGTCAGATAAAGTCTGGCTGAGGAGTGATAAAGATGGAACTAAGAAAAGCACCAGACCATGCTGTCCTACTTGTGCCTCAGCGGTACGTAAAGATGTGAAGGTCTTGCCAGTGCCGCAAGCCATGATAAGCTTGCCTCTATCATGAGTTTTAAAGCCCTCAATTACGTTCTCAAGCGCTTCTTTTTGGTAGTCTCTTAAAGTACGCTTGATAACTTCCACTTTGCCATGGGTCTTTAAATAGCTAGACCAGTCGATAGATGAGTTAGCCAGCTTCTCACGCGTAATGATGGTTGTTAGAATATCTTGATTTTCAAACGTTTTTATTACATTAGGGCCCCATTTATTGTTGGTGGCGATAATCATACGTTTAGAATAGTAACTCTTGCCAGAGGCTGCAATGAATGAGTTGATGTCTTTCTTAGATACAACTCTATCTGCAGCATAAAACTTACACTGAATGGCGGTATAAGTTTGCTCTTTATCATCGTCGGTCATGACATTAGTACCGACTAAATCTACGCCGATATCTCTAGCATCAGACTCAATATCTTTATGCTCTTTGGCCCAGTCAGAATACATCTGAACCTTAGTGAACTGATCCTTGTAGGTTGGCTCATTAGTGAGGAAGTCTAATGAGAGTTTCTCAAAGTCAGTGCCCTTGTCTCTTTGGGAAAAATTGCTTGCTTCAATAGCTTTTAACAGCTCATTGAACGCAGTTGCATTATCTACGACGTTAAACACGCCGTTACTGTCTCTTTGAGACTCTTGGATCTGTTCAGACATTACAAGCTCCATCCAATAACCAAAAATGATTGAGTAGGATAATTATACTAGGATAAAGCCAGTACTGACGGCACTTTGCGAGAAAATAGTTAAATATGGAAGCAGTCTTGCAGATTACTCATTCTCTCCTAAAACTGGTTGCAATACTTCGTCTTCGGAGTTAATACACCATTGCCACTCATCTCAAGGCATAGCCCCATTCCTATCAAAATTGATTCAAGCCTCACCAATGCTTACCCATGCGCAGCTCTCATAGCGGCTATTTATTAACAGGTAATGGTCATTAGGCAGTTCTACAGCCGCATCAACTGATGTGGCTCTGCGTTAAGGCAGATTAAGATCACCAGCTTCATTGTCCCTAGCATCAAAGCCTACTTGCGTTGATGACGTCTATATCCTGAGTAATCGATCCTCGCCCTGGTCCCAAATCGTATAATTAATCCTAGCCAATTGCTTGAGGTGCTCTTGCCTAAGCGCTTTCTTCTTCGGAGTTAATATCCCTCTCCAGTAACCTCTGGCTACACTTCCTATCTCAAGTGATTTAAGCATTTAATGCCCTGAGACTATGCGCTATGGCAGATTAAGATCACAAGCCTCATAGTCCCTAGCCTCGAAGCCTTCTAGCATTGATGAAATCTACATCCTGTGTAATCGAGCTCCGCTCAAGTCCCAAGTCCCAAGTCCCATATCGAATAATCAATCATACCTACCCCACTGCTTGAGACTCTTCTGCCTAATAGCAGTAGCTACAAAAGTACCCCTTAGACTGTTCACTCCCGACCTCAACTTTTTGCAATCCTGAAGCCTCAAATACCTCTGCTAGCCACTCAACTACAGCTGTTAGACAACGCAGCTGAGGTGCAATTTTTGGTGGTCACAACTGCATACGAATGATTACTATCCTTATTTTGGATGATTTTGCGGCGGTCTAGCTTGGGTTGAGTTTTTAAACGCATGAGAGATTTTTGCACGGCAGCGGCTATAAACGGCTTATTTATCGGATTTTAGGCGTGCTAAGATTTTGAGATATTTGTGATATATGACACGGTTTGATCATTAGAGACGTGTTATCTAACTTGCGCAAGTTCACACTTTTGGCGGTTTTGAGGGCTATTGATACTCTATTTGCCATCGATCTTAAAAATTTAAATGGCTTATTTATGGGATTTGTTGAGAGCAGTGTGAAAAAACTTAGTGTGCAAAATTGATTCTGCGAACGTAATCTCAACAGCTGATTTGTCGAAGTAATACATTATCACCGTCGCAACACAGCAAGACTTACACATTTAGACGTAACTCGTGTAAGGCAGTGTTGATATGAGTTTTAACCTTGCTATTAGATAGCCTGCTACTTAACGCCTAGCTCGAAATTAGTTTCATTGTTATGCGGCTTAGTACATATGGCTATTTCGTGGCGCAACCTTGAACAACTAACCTTTTATCCCAAGCTATTTGAGAGCAGCTGTGCATTTAGCGAGCGGATATGAGGACATTAAGTTGCTCATAGTGTTGTTTTGCTTCTCAGAGCGTGTGCTTAAGGAGTTTAACTTGCTCTAGTTTGCTCATGAGGTCGGGCAGTGGCCATGTTTTTTATGGCTAGTCCTAGATCTCTAGTGTTTTGCTGATTACACCCAAGGTATGGGCAGCGCAGTTTAATTATTACAGACTAATTCATTCACATAACTGCATGCCTTTTACCTTCGACAACAAATCAGATCACGGCCGCTATCTTACGACCGCGCTTTTGTCGGCTTTAGATAAGTACCTCTCGTGCCTTATCTAAAGCTATTGTTTAACGATGGCTTGACCATGCTTAGGTCAGCTTTACAACAAAAGGCGCACCAATGCTAAACCGCACCTTACTGAGCCAATCTCTTAAGTTTATTACCTTTGCCTCATTAATTAGCTTTTCAGCTCAATCCCACTCTAACAGCTACATGAGTGCCTCTACAGCACAGAGTCTGTCTAACTACTCAAGTAGCCTCGCTGAGCAAGTCTCACAAGCTACAGCTCACTACCAGCAGACACATAACGCCGCTCCAGTTGAGCAAGCTCATGACACCGACCCATCAGTACAGGCTAATGGTTCTGCTAAGTCAGTACAAGATCATGGTTCTGATCTGTCAGTGCAAGCTCATAGCTCTGCTCAAGACCACGATGCTGCTTTCCATAATGCTGCACTCTTAGCTAATGAGCAGCACACAGCGCTTGCAGCTTCGAGCGTGCGAACCATTAATGAGTCTAACTCAACTGCAGATGGACAATCTCTAGCCTCTGCTGAGCAAGAGCATCAGGATTTTGCAGCCGAGTCTCATAGCTTGGGTCGTGATGGAGAATATGCATCTGCCATCGCTGCTAATTCCCTGGCTAATGATTGTGCTACTAATGGTGCTGTGGCTCAGGGCAATGCTGTTGCTTACGCTCATGTAAGTGGTGGCGCTGTTATGCAAGAGACTAAGCATGGTGATGAGGATGTAACCATTGCAGCTACTGTAGTGACTAGCGCGGACAATAGTGATGGCCATGGCTTGATTGCACCATCAGTACAGTCTGAAAGTGTAGCTAGCATCAATGGCCAGGTGGTAAGCAAAGATAGCTCTAGTATGTATGCTCAAAACTTAGGAGCTACACCTGCCTATACTGTTAGCGCTCTGAAGCAGGCTGCAGCTGCTGCCTCTCATGGTGGTATTCATACTACAGTTAAGGGCAATCGCGTCAGCACCGTTATCTACCCACCATTTGGCAAGAGCAAAGCAACTGATAATGCTGGTCTTACCAAGGCTCAACTATCTGCAGTGGCTAATCAAGCCTCTGCACTAAGTGTAGGATCACGCCTTGGCACCAACGCAACTGTAAGTGCCCAAGATAAGCTTGCTAATGCTAGCGTAAGTGCTCAAGCTCAGGTCGCACCACTAACTCATGTATCAGGCGATCAGCGTGTACAAACTACCATCTTTGCGCCTCCTGGAGGCATTGAGCGTAGCAAGATCCCTGGTACCAATGTCACCAAGGCCCTCATCTCAACAGTTAAGACCACCAGATACAGTACCAATGCTCAGCCAAACACGATGGCTGCAGCAGGTGATATTGCCCTTGCAGGTATTGAGATTGTTGAGGCTCCTGAGATTGAGGATGCTGTTACTAAAGCTAAGCTCAAGACCATGCTTGATGCTTTAATTGGCCGCAAGGTAAGTAGCGATCTTTTGCAGGATATGGGCAATAACATTAAGGATTTTTACCAAGATCTTGGCTACTTAAATTGCGAAACTTATATGCCACAACAAGAGATTGATCTTGATAATGTAGTGTTCAAAATCGGTATCAAAGCCACCGAGCTTAACAAGGTACATATCGAGAACAACTCCCAAGTAAGAGATGGCTATATTGAGTATTTATTAAGCTCGCTTAAAGACTATGAAGGTAAGCATCTAAACTATCACGACTTCTACGAGCAAATGCTCATGCTCAATGACTTAGGCACTTTTAATTTGCAGGGTCAATTTGATGCTGTTACTCCTGATAATGTAGTTAACAATCTCGATTTGATGGCCATTAATGGCACCGATCGCGCCTACTTTACTAGCGCCATCGACAACTTTGGCTCGCTAAGCTCCGGTCGCTATCGCATGAGCGGTAACTTTGAGATTAACAATCCTACTGCTAGTGCCGATCGCTTAAACCTATTTTATTCACATACTGATGAAGATCAGGCCGACTACTCCATTGGCTATACCATTCCAGTAAGCTCTCATCCAACCTTAGTTGGCGCATCCTTATGCTACTCACATGCTGATTTAGGCGGTATTTATCGTGAGCTTGGCACTAAGAACGAGGAGCTGACCTTTGAAGCCTTTGTAAGAGAGCCTCTCTATCGTGATACTAATGCCATTGCTAATGTGCAATTTGGCTATATCTACCGCAAGATGTCTACAGACTTTTCCGTCTTTGAGCTGAAAACTAAGAAACACTCCAATACAGCATATGTACAGTTCTCTGGTAGCAAAAACTTTGTTGGTAACGCCATAGTCTCATCATCACTGCGCCTTAGTGCTGGTCGCATTGAAAATGATGATGATTACGATCTCGGCATTGAAGGTAACTTTATCAAGCTCAATGGCAATGTTGGCTTTAACTATATCCTTTCTGACAACTTAAGCACCGTCACCAACGTCAATGTGCAAGTTGCTAATACCATGCTCGATGGCTCTGAGGTTATGCAGGCAGGTGGCGAAAACGGTTTACTAGCCTATCAAGCATCTGATCTATGCGGTGATAGCGGCATTATTGTAGGCCAGTCACTGCAGTATATGCCTGATGCATCTTTAGGCTTAGTTATTGCCCCACATATTGAGGCAGCTAAACTCTTTACCCATGACTATGATGCGCAAAGGGCTGCATCAGCAGGCATCTCATTGTTCTACAACCGCGATTCAGTTAATGCCATGTTAGATTTTAGCCATGTAGTCGGCAATCAAATTGAATATGTCAATGACTCAAGCCGCATCAACTTCAAGCTAAGCTATACCTTCTAAATAAGCCCACTTAACAAGCCTATCAAGCCTAACATCCTCATTGCTCATGTTAGGCTTGTGCTATAAAGACTCTCATATCCTAGTCTTAGAGCAAAGGATAGTGGCTTAATGTATTTGCTTTAGTAAAGCATCAATACTTCTAAGAATTCGCACTCTAAAGTCCCCTCATCAGCGGCCATTATCTTGAGTGATGATCGGCAGCTCAATTAGCATTGCTGTGCAGATCTGCAGCTGTGAAGATCTTAGCTGCGCCTTCGATCAGCTTATGCGTTATGATAGTTAGCGGCGAGTTTCTCATGTCGATTTCAAGTGGAGTTAATATGGTACGCAGAAGCATTACCACTGGTATGTTAACCTCTTTTAAAGACTTTATTTCAGGTGACACAGTCTATGTCGATAAGACTAAGTTTGCTTGTGAACTAGCCAAAGGCCGCAGCTCTATCTTGCTTACCCGACCTCGTCGTATGGGCAAGAGCACTATGTGCTTAACCTTAGAGTATCTGTTCTCAAAAGGCACTGTAGGCACAGAAGGTCTCTACTGCCATGATCATTGGCCAGTTAAAGAGCGCTACTTTGTCTTTCGCTTCATGTTTAACGAGATAAACGCATCAAGTTCTGAAACATTTAAGCATGGCCTTATTGAACAGATTAAGCCTTATGCTGAATATTTTGGCATAGAGCTCCATAGAGATTTGGATGCACATCTAGTCTTTAAGCAGCTGATTGAGTGTAGTTTGAAAAAGTTATCAGATGAGAGCTTTTTAGCACAGCATCCAGAGCTTCATGATGTTGAGCGCCCATTGTGCACAAACAATGTTGTATTGCTAATTGACGAGTACGATGCGCCACTGGCAGAAAATTTAGAAAATAGTGATGTATTTGATGAAATCAAGAAAGAATACGAGGTTCTTCTTGCAACAATCAAGAGTATTCC